>NZ_LANF01000016.1 GCF_000966265.1 Palaeococcus ferrophilus DSM 13482
CAACACCAAGGTCGTCCTTTCAAACGGTACCACCGAGGGAATTCTCTACTACAACAGCAGCATAAACGCTTTCGCGGACACTTCCGTTAGCGATGTGTTTAGTGATACCATTGGAAGCACCTTCAACTGGGCAGGCCTTGGCTCAACGACCTACGGAATCATCGTCATCCAGGATGCCGATGGCTCTGTCCAGAGGACGTCCCCCACAATCAACGCGGGAGACCTCGTTGTCATAGCGGTCAACGTGGACAACCTCTTCAACGGCATACCCGTCAGAACCAGGATAACTGGAGAGATAATTCCGGAGTTCGGTGCTCCGGGTGTCATTGACTTCACCACGCCGAGCACCTACACGGACAACGTCGTTGACCTCCAGTGATGCCCTTTCATCTTTTGTTCTTTGATTTTTAACTTAGGGAGGTGAGGCAATGAAGAGGAAGGGTGCGATAGGCATCGGTACGCTCATCGTCTTCATCGCAATGGTTCTCGTTGCGGCAGTGGCTGCAGGGGTTATCATAAGCACCGCCGGCTACCTTGAGCAGAAGGCCTCCGCGACCGGCAGGCAGACCACACAGGAGGTCGCGAGCGGCATAAAAGTGCTCAACGTCTACGGCTACGTTAACACTACCACGCCAAGCGCGGGCACCATAACGAGGATGGCCATTTACGTCAGCCCCAACGCGGGAAGCATGGGTATTGACCTCGGCACGGCCAAAATCGTTCTCAGCGACGGTAAGAAGATGGTTGTCTACGAGTACAACTCCAGCGCCTTCTGGAACGGTACCATAAGTGACCTCTTTAACCTGACGGTGTGGAGCAACGTAAGCGGCACCAGCTTTGGAATAGCGGTTATAAACGATGGAGACGGCAGTATGACCAAAGACCACCCCACGCTTTCGTGGGGGGACTACGCGGCGCTGCTGATTGATACGACCGGCTTCACAGGACCCAGGGGTGCCGGGATATCCCCCGCCACCAAGATTGTGGGTAAGGTTATACCCGAGACCGGTGCCGCGGGAGTTATAGACTTCACAACTCCGAGCACCTACAACTACAACGTCCTCGAGCTCCAGTGAATACAGGAGGTGACAGGGAGTGGCACTGAACTTCCTTTCATCTTTATTCAAGAAGAAACCGGCGGTGGAAGAGCACGAGGAAATGGAGGAACTTGCGGAGGAGCTCGAGGAGCGCGTTGAGAGCAGGGAACAGGAGGAGGCACTCAACCAGATCATGGAGCGCATCAACGAGATCGAGAACGACATCCCGAGGATGAAGATTGGGATTGACACTCTAAAGAAGAACATCCAGGAACTCAGGGATGAGATTGAGCGCCTTGACAAGACGATAAAGGACGTCATGATGCTCTACGAGGTCGTTTCCCAGGAGATAAACCCCTTCAAGGAGCAGATGGCGCAGGAGAACCCGCTAAGCCATGAGGTACAGGAGCTCAGGAAGGAGATAGAGGACCTCAAACTCGAGATAGCCCAGGTGAAGAACGACATCAAAGTGCTGGCGGGCTATGGTGTTGATATAGACTCCATCATATACGAGGTGCTGGCCGAGGTGTGAGCCATGGAGATGAGGTATGTCACCGATGCGGACATCAATGCAAAGCTCGCAGAGCTCAAGGGCAAGGTGCCAACGGTCATCATCAACGACCTTAAGGAGAAGCTGATAGCTAGGAAGGACTCCCTCACCTACGAGCAGCTGGAGAAGATAGTCCAGAGGGTTCTCGACACGTACGGAGGGCAGGCGGCCAAGTATGAGCAGATTAGCAAGCGCGTGGATGACCTCGGCAAGAAGCTCACGGATCTGAGCATGCAACTCTCAAGACTTGTGGAGAGCCTTGAGGAGAAGAAGTTCGAGATACACGAAGAGAGGGCCAGCGAAGTGGAGGAGAAGATTGAGGAAGTCAAGGAGAAGCTCGAGAAGGTGGGGGAGAAAGTCGAGAAGGTCGAGGCCCCGGAGGCGCCGGAGATTCACGAAGTCATCAAGGAGCTCCCCGAGAAGGTCGAGGAACTTTCCGAGAAAGTCGAGAAGCTGGTGGAAGAGAGGGCAGTGGAAGAGAGGGCAGAGGAGTTGCCCGAAGAGGCCGAGATGCCTCCTGCCCCGGAGGAAGAAATACCAGTGGTCGAGGAGGTTGTGGAGGCCCCAGCAGTGGAAGAGGTCGAGGTGGTTGAAGAACTTCCTGAGGGAACCGGGGAGGAGCTTGAGGAAGTTGAGGAGGAGCTGCCCGAGGCGGCACCAGAAGAAGTTGAGGTCCCCGTGGAAGAGATGCCCGTAGAGGGGCCCGAGGAAGTTCCCGTGGAGGAAATTGAAGCTCACGAGGAAATTGCTCCTGCAGAAGAGGTTGTTGAGGAAGAAGTTGGAGAGGAAAAAATTGAAGGTGGTGAAGTTGAAATGGCTGAGAAAGGACTTACTATCCCAGAGGACATTGCTACCCTTCTCTTTGAGGAGGAGCCCAGGAAGGCGAGGCTCGAGACCGTACCCGAGGACATCGTATCCACCATGATAGCCCTCAAGTGGCTTGGCTTCCTGATTGACAGGGTAGGGATGCAGAACCTCGAGCGCGTCCTGGAGTTCTACTACGAAATAGGCTGGATAAGCGAGAAGGTGCTCAACCAGCTGCTCCGCTATGCGAAGGGAACGAGACCCCACCACAGGGATCCCGAGTGGAAGCCGGCCGAGAAGCTCACCGTGCAGGACCACCTCATAAGCCTGCTCTTCATAGAGCGCCTTAGGGGTCTCAGGATAAACAGGGACGTCCTCGACAAGCTCGAAAGGGAAATCAAGATGCTTGAGAAGACGCTCGATGAGTTCTACGGCGTCTGAGGGGCAGTGGGAGCATGGGGTTCAGCGTCTCAGCGAGTGCAGCGATAATTTTTATTTCATTTTTAATGGCCGCTGCGACAGTCTACAATGCATGGGACAATGTTTACGCTCAGATTAAGGACGCTGAATCCTTTGAGAACAATTTGCAACTATCATGGGTTCATTCACGTGTAGAGATAGTGTCCATAACAAGTGATGGTACTGATGTCACTGTGGATTACATTAACAACGGCACGACTCTTTCCGCGAGATATCTCAACATATTCCGTGATGGGGTATACAGCTCCACACTTGATTGGGATTATTTCCTTCCTGGAGAGATTAATGGGATAATACACAGTAGTGTCTCCGATGGAAGTCATGTGTTTGAATACGTCTTTGATAACGGCTGTGTGCTGCGGTTTAACTTTACAAAGTCTGGGACAAGTGTAACCCTTAACAATCAGCAGTGGTACTGCCCAACGGAGGTGAGCTGATGGCCGCAGGAGGGCCAGCGAGTGAGCTCATAATGTTCATCGTCGCGGTAATCGTCGCGGGCACCGTTGCGGGTGCTTTGGCTTACGTTACCAACGACATAGCCCACGGTATCAACGATAGGGGAGCCATGATGGCGGACCAGCTCAGGACAGATTTTGCCATAATAAACGACCCCCAGAACATCCCCGTTAGTGGGACGGGTCCATACAACTACACGTTTTACATCAAGAACATAGGGAAGGAAAGCTTTGCCTTTGATTCATCCTCAGTTCAGGTGTTCATAGACGGTAACATAATGCCCCCTTCAAACCTCACCTTCACCGATACCTCCGGGAACGCCATCACTTCCCTCAACCCCTACGAGGTTGGTCAAATAATAGTGACCCGCGGAACTGCCCTATCATCCGGAGCCCACAAAATTGTGGTAGTGTTGGAAAATGGCAAGAGGAGAAGCTTGGTATTCGAAATATAATCCCGATGGGTGGTCATCTTGGTCGAGGAACTGCTCAAAATGCAGCTCAAGGGTGACGAGCTACACAGGCGTCTCGGGGGTGGTATCCCCGCGGGAAGCATAATCCTGATAGAGGGGGATAGGGGTACTGGCAAGTCCATATTCGTTCAGCGCCTCCTCTACGGCTTCCTGATGAACGGTTATTCCGCCTCCTACGTCTCAAGTCAGTACACCACGGTGGAGTACATAAGGCAGATGGGCTCCCTCGGGTACGATATAATTCCCTTTCTCATCCGCAAGAAGCTGGTTTTCGTGTCACTCTACCCTCTTCTCACGGGTGTTAGCGAGAAGAAGAAGTTTTTGAGCAGGCTACTCGGCGAGCCTAGGCTGTGGGATTCAAACGTGGTCATCATAGATTCATTCTCATCAATCCTCTCGAGGGAGCAGGATGTAGCAGCCGTGAGAAACTTCCTCATGTACCTCAAGAAGCTCGTTAGCCTGAGCAAGGTGGTCATACTGACTATAAACCCAGAGGAGATCAACAGAGACGTGCTTTTTTCGCTTGAAGAGGCCGCCTCCATGCTCATCCGCCTAAACGTTAAGGTCTTCGGTGGCGACCTGAAGAACTCGGCAACCATAGTCAAGTACAACAACGCCAAGGGTGTCTTTCAGAAGATTATACCCTTCCGCGTTGAGCCGAGGGTTGGGCTTATAGTAGAAATTGCGGCGGTGGTGTGACATGGCCCAGAGGGTAAGCGAGACACTGGACGATGCGATGAGGAGGAACCCCCATCTCAGAAAGTACGTGGAGCAGTTCAGGAAGAAGTACGGGAAGATGCCCGAGTTCCACGCCCAGCTCTCGAGGGATATGAAGGAGATAATGTACCCCAACATTCTCTATCCCGTTGGAGATCCGATATTCGTCCATATATACTCCGACCCGCAGACTGAAAAGCGCTACATCGTCATAGAGCCGCGCATAGAGAACAGGGAAGAGGAGAAGAAGTACGGGATTATAAGGGACAGGATACTGGAGCTGGCCCCAACGAGGGACATCCCGGAGGACCCCGATGAGTTCGAGCGCTTCCTCGACAACCTCTTTGAGGAGGCGGTGCTCTCGCTCATAAAATCAAAGGCGGGCTTTCTGGGGAGGAAGGCGCCCATAACAATCACCAAGGAAGAGATGGAAAAGTTCCGCTACCTCATCAAGAGGGACATCATAGGTATAGGCCCCCTGGAACCCATAGCGCGCGACCCCTACATCGAGGATATCCACATAATTGGTGCCAACTACGTCTCACTCATCCACAAGATATTCGAGGCGATGCCGACTAACATAACCTTCGGCGACAACATAGCCCTCTCGGATTATCTCAAGAACATGAGCGAGCGCATTGGAAGGCCCGTAAGCGACAGGAACCCCATAGTTGACGGTGCCCTGCCCGATGGCTCACGTATCAACATAATCTACTCCCCCGACGTGTCAATAAAGGGGCCGAGCGCCACAATCCGTAAGTTCGCGGCCACCCCCCTAAGCGTTACCCAGCTCGTCGCATGGAACACCTTCAGCGCCGAGGAAGCTGCCTACCTGTGGCTCGCCCTCGAGTACGGCATGAGCGTCTTCGTTTGTGGTGAGACAGCTTCCGGAAAAACCACCACCCTCAACTCGATAATACCCTTCATCAAGCCGACCGCTAAAATCTACACCGCGGAGGATACCCCGGAGGTTCACGTGCCCCACCCGACGTGGCAGCGTCTCATAACCAGGGAGCGCGGGCCCGAGGAGAGCAGGGTTACGCTCTTTGACCTTCTGAAAGCTGCCCTTCGTTCGAGGCCGAACTACATCATCGTCGGTGAGATTCGTGGTGCGGAGGGTGCCATAGCCTTCCAGGCAATGCAGACGGGTCACCCTGTTATGAGCACGTTCCACGCTGGTGACATCAAGAAGATGATCCAGCGTTTCACGGGGCACCCAATCAACGTGCCGGTCACGTTCATAGACAACCTCAACATAGCCCTCTTCCAGCAGGCGGTATACGTCAAGGGCAAGTTCCTGAGGAGGGTTCTCACCATAGTTGAGATCGAGGGCTATTACGAGGAGCTCGGTGGAGTCGCCACGAGGAACGTTTTCGAGTGGGATCCCGTCTCGGACAGGCACATCTTCCGTGGTTTCAACAACTCCTACATCCTCGAGAGGAAGATAGCGGAGGTCGCTGGCTACGAGGATCCAAAGGAGATCTACAACGAGCTCTTCCTGAGGGCCAGGATAATCGAGAGGATGATAGAGCTTGGGATTACAAACTACTGGGACGTTTACAGGGAGATCAAAGCCTTCTACGAGAAGGGAATCGAGGGACTCAGCTTCAGGCTGTGAGGTGATTGGATGGTAAACGAGGAGCACATCAGCATCTTCGTGAAGGCAGACGTATCAATGGCGGAATACCTTAAGAAGATCCTCCTTCCGAGCCTAGCTGCCTCCCTCGTCCTTTTCGTGGCCGCTTCCGTGTTCCTCCGCTTTTTTCCCCTTCCGATGGGTTTAGTAGTCATACTGTACATTGTGCCCGCCCTCCTCGTTCTTTACGCTGCGGTCTACCCCTACATCACCGCCGACAGCAAGAAGATATCAATAAACTCCCGCCTCCCCTTCTTCATAACCTACTTTGCCGTGCTCTCGACGAGCGAGATGGGAAGGGCCGAGCTGATAGAGGTTCTCTCAAAAGACCCGAAGCTCGGTGCCATAGCCTCGGAACTCAAAAAGGTTTACGTTATAGTCAACAAGCTCCACCGCTCCCTCCCGGAGGCCTTCCGCTTCCTTGCGCGCAGGACGCCGAGTCAGGTTTTCTCGGACTTCCTCGACAGGCTCGCCTACTCCCTGGACAGCGGTGTTGACCTGAAGGAGTACCTATTCCAGGAGCAGCAGACGGTTATGGACGACTACCAGACCTTCTACGAGGGTGCCCTCTACGACCTCGACATATTCAAGGAGATATACGAGTCAATAATCATATCCGTCGTTTTCGCGGCGGCCTTCATAATCATAGGCCCAATCATAACTGGCCAGGACATAACACGCCTCGCCATATACCTGATATTCATGATCGTCGCGGCCGAGGTGGGAATCCTCCTTATCATAAAGTACCGCATGCCGGAGGATCCGATATGGGCCGAGAAGAGGCTCACCACGGAGAGGGACATTCGCGTCAGGAACTCCCTCATGTACTCGGCCTTTGGCGTGATTATAGCCGGTCTCCTTTACTTCGCCGTGATAAGGCCCCGCTACAACGTACCCACTCCCTTCGTTGTGGCACTCGTACTCACCCCACTGGCATTCGCGGGCAACGTTGTGAGGAGGGAGGAGGCCTCGATATTCAGGAAGGACGAGAACTTCCCGGCCTTCATCAGGAGCTTGAGCTCATCGTTGGCGGCCAGCGGTGCGTCACTGATCCTCGTGCTGAAGTACCTGAGTGCCCACGATTTTGGAACCTTAACGGAGGACATAAGGGCCCTCTACCGGAGGCTTGCGGTCAGGGTCAGCACGGAGAGGGCGTGGGACTTCTTCATAGCCGGAACAGGCAGCTGGCTTGTGGGAATATTTTCTGAGATATTCCGTGAGAGCCTCAGGATGGGTGCGGAGCCAGACTACGTTGGAAAGGTTATCTCAAGGAACTTTGAGAGGCTCGTCCGCCTCAGGAGGAAGAGGCAGCAGAGCGTTTCAAGCTTCCTCGGTATAATCCTCGGCCTCACCGGTGCGTTTGCGTTTTCAATAGCGGCATCGTTTCAGGTGGCGGTTTCAATAAACGACCTCTTTGGAAGACTCGAGGTTCCGAGCGAGTACATAGGGGACATAATCCATGTCATACCTCCCACGGGGATGGAGTTCCTAACGTGGGTTATGCTGGGGCTTATGGTCATCCACTCGCTGCTCTCGGCCCTCGCCGTGAAGTTTGCCGATGGGGGGAACGTTTTAGGGGCCCTCTACTACTTCGCGGTGTTCCTGTGGGTGTTTGCCATTGGGATGTACGTTGGACAGACCATGATGGCCAAGATGATGGGAGTCGGTGGAGGAGAGATGGCTATGCTTCTCATGGGGGGAGGATGATGAAGCGGCTGGGGATCCTTATGGTACTGCTCTTACTCGTCCCGTCCGTAGCGGCTTCAACGTTCTTCGGATGGACGACGATACCCGGGGAGATGACGTTTAACGGCTACGCCGTTCGATTTGCCGATGTAAGTATGGATGGTTCTGTCTTTGTTGAGATGTCTAACGGTACATCGAGTGAGGGATTCAAGTTATTTCCCGGTGATAGTGCTTCCTTCGGGCAAATTACAGTCACGCTCAACAGGACGTTCGTGGGAAAAAGCGGCCACATTCTAGCTAAGGTGTCTTTCCCCTACGTGCTCGAGGGGGAGGGAGTGATATTTGATCGCTATAACCTAACCCTCCTGTACGCTAACGAGAAGGGTTTTAAAGTTAGGATTACAGACGGAAACACCACCAAAGAATTCTCTTCAAAAGATTTCACGTTCGGAGACCTAAAAATTCATGTGGAAGCGTATCCAAAGGTTTTCGACGGTTACCTGGAGAGGGGGAAGAGCGTTGAGTATTTCGGTCATACGATAACCTTCGAGAACGCGACTGTTGAGAATATCACCGATTACATCGAGAAGGTAGTTCTTAAAGTTGATGGAACACCCTACGAACTGAATGTTGGGGATAAGCTCGATACTCGGGAGTTCCACATAGTCACCAGCGACCTCAAGGGCATTGACTACCTGAAACTCTCGGTTAATCTTAGGGGAGCGTATATTGACGTTCTCTCAAATCCGTACTTTGAGGACTACGTCTACGAAGGAAAGGACGTTAAAATCGGGCCCTACTTAGTGAGAGTTGACCGGATCCTTGGAAATCAAGCCTACGTGAGTATCCGGAATGAGTGCGGCGTTGAGGTGGCAGGGGGCCTTGTGGACATTGGGGGAAGCCCTGTAACGGGCATTGCCCACGGGGGAGTTGAGGTCGGAGTTGAGGGTGTCTCAACGGATTCCAACGGGATAAAAGCCAAACTCATTGTCTTTTTCAATCCTGCGGAGGTTCCGAAGGCCGAGGAATTTCCGTGGCTTGATGTGACACTTAAATCCCCGAGCAATGCCCTGCAGTACGTACCGTTTAACACCACCATTTTCATTCGCAACAATGGAAACGAGGAGCTCAAAAATTTAAGGATATCCTACGAGGCTCCGAAGGATGTTGAAATTCTATCTCTCCCGGGGCAGTTCATAGAAAAGCTTGGACCGAGAAAGAGCGTTTCTTTCAAGCTTCCCCTTCGCATTAACTCTACAGGGAAAGTGGAAATAGGTAGGGTCGTTGTTAAAGCGGATGTTCCGTACGAGCTTGCATGCAGTGGCTACACGACGCTGAGCTTTTATTCAAATTCTCCCCGGGTGGAGGTGGCCCCCGCCGACGCGCTCTATTCCTTGAGCATCTCTGTACCCGGGAGAGCCCCACTGGGAGAACCTCTGCAGGGCACGCTTAAGGTGCACAACGCGGGTAACGTCGAACTTCCGGTTGTTATTGAAGTGCCCCTTTCAGGTAGATTCGCGCTTTTAACATCGGATATGGCCTTTGAAGGGGGTTACCTACGTTTGGAGGAGAGCCTACCGGTTAACGCTACTGAGGAGCATCACTTCACGCTCGTGCCGATGGCTCCCGGGAACGTCAGTCTTGGTGCAAGGGTTCTCTTCCAAGGGAAAGTGCTCACCTCAACATCGTCTGTCGTGGAGGTACTTCCGCGCCAGCCGGAGGTTGTGTACGTTAATCTGACAGATAATAAAACCTGCGAGCCCAAAGTGGTGTACGTTAACGTTACCGAACCGTGCAACTGCACAACGATAACCGAGACGAAGATCATGACAACCACGGTGCCCCAGGTTGTGGAGGTTCCCAAGATTGTGAAGGAGAACGTCACCGTCGAGGTGGTTCCGCTCAAGGGCAAGCTCACGTGGATGGGTATTGGAGTGTTGGTAGGTGCGGGAGCGATAATATTACTCGCGTGGTACCAGGCCCAGAGAGGCTAGCTCCCTTCCAATCCTTTCCACCGCAGGGTAGCCTTCAAAAGTGTCCCTAAATTCCACGAAGAGGGCCCTTAGTTTTTCTTCCTCAAATTCAATCAGGTTCGACATTTTGAGAAGGCCTATGGCGCGCCAGAAAATCCCCGCGCTTCTGCTTCCGCTCTCGTCCGTTTTGAGAGAAAGCTCGAGCTCCCGGAGCAGGATTTCCATTGCCCTGGATGGGTTCTCTGAGGCGATAACCCCTACCGCGGAGGAGGGCTCGAAGGCCATCCACTCCTCCCCCTCCACGAAGTTCCCCTCACGGTAAGCTTCCAGTGCGGCCCTAACGTGCTTGCAGTCCCCGCCGAGGGGGCAGGTGCACCTGTTCCATCCGCTCCTCAGGTTCACCTCCACCTCGTAGGGGTACGTTCCCAGAACCCTTGCGAAGAGCCTCTCCCCTATTCTGAGGCACCAGAGGGCTTCAGGTTTGCGGCTCATTTTGACCACATTTATTCGTAATCATTTCCACCATTAAAGTTTTGCGGTGGTCGGGCAAACCATATTAAGCTTCGCGACGAATCTAGAGTGGTGGTGTTATGGACGTGTTCGAACTTGCCCGCAGGTACCACGACGAGCTGGGCATCAAGGAGGCCAGCGTAGCGGCACTGGCCGCTGAGCTCTTTGGGGAGATGGGGCTGAGCATACACAGCCACCTCACGGAGGAGGGATACGCCCTCAAGGGCACGCGCTTTATGGATTACGACAAGAGCCTCGTTCTGGAGTTCATAAAGGGTGACAGAACCTTCGAGGTCATACTCAGAACCCTGTGAACCATCACAAACTTTTTATTCTTCCCCTCCCCTTAACCCTTTGGTGGGCCGATGCTTAAAGTCAGGCGCTTCATAACTCTCTCGAGAGACCTTTTCGTGGTGCGCAATATAATCGGGGCCATACTCCAGGGTGTTGGGGTGGCCTATTTAGTTCCCGCCCTTCTGGCGTGGTTCTACCCCGGGGAGCTTTCCCTGGCAATGTACTTCGTGGTTCCCGGTATTGTAAGCATCCTCGTTGGGGCGTGGCTGGCCCGCCATTCAAAGGAGGTCGTTGATATAAACCTCCGTCAGGCCATGGTCGCCTCCGCCTTTGTCTGGCTGCTGGCTTCCCTCATAAGCGTCGTTCCGTTCATGGGCATAGCGAAGATGCGCTTCATTGATTCGTGGTTCGAGACGATGTCCGCCTGGACTGGAACCGGTTTAACCATGATGAGCAACCTCGAGAGCTACCCGCGCATGCTGCTCTTCTGGCGTGCGTGGATGCAGTGGCTCGGGGGAGTGGGTATAGTGCTCGTCGCGCTGACCGTCCTTATTCACCCCGGAGTCGCTGCTGCGAGACTTTATAGAGCGGAGGCCAGGAGCGAGAGGATCCTCCCCAACCTCGTTAACACCTCTAAGATAATATTCGAGATATACCTCGTGCTCACGCTCCTCGGCGCCTACCTCTACTACATCAACGGCATGAACGCCTTCGATGCCATCACCCACTCGATGACGGGCCTCGGAACGGGTGGTATGAGCTCCCACGACCTGAGCATAGGTTACTTCAACAGCCTGAGCATAGAGGCCATCACTATATTCCTCATGATAATGGGCGCCGTCAACTTCACAGTCCACTACAACATCTTCAAGAACCGCTCCCTAAAGCCCTTCTTCCGTGACATCCAGGTCAAGTACATGTTCTTCTTCCTGTTCTTCGCGATTTCCCTCATCACGTACAGCCTATTCACCTCAACCCATGCACTCGCCCGGTCCCTCAGGGAGGCAATCTTCCACAGCATCTCGGCAATAACGTGTACGGGATTTGGAATAGCAGACCTCTCAAAATACCCCGAGCTGGCCAAGTTCCTCATAGGCGGGCTCATGGTCATAGGCGGAAGTGCGGGAAGCACCGCCGGAGGCATAAAGCTCATCCGCATAACCCTGATGTACGAGAGCCTGAAGTGGACGATAGAGGGCTCAATCCTTCCCAAGGGCGCGGTCATCAAGAGGAAGGTCGGGGAGTACGTCTTCTCGGAGGACGAGATAAGGGAAGTCCTCGGCTTCACGATGACTTACATTGCCTTCCTTATCTTCGGAACCATATACCTGATGCTCCGCGTCGGGAGGAGCCTCGTGGATTCCTTCTTTGAGGTGGCCTCCGCCCAGGGCAACGTGGGTTTGAGCGTGGGCATAACCTCCCCGCTTATGCCCTTTGATACGAAGTTCCTCCTCATCCTGCACATGTGGATAGGAAGGCTTGAGATATTCTCGACCCTCGTGTTCCTGGTCAGCGTGGCGATGCTCTTTGCCAACGTCTTCTCCAAAGATTAAACTTTTATATGCTCGGGGAGAATAGGGTTCAGGTGTTGAAAGTGAGGGTTGGAGTTACCATTTACCCCCAGTTCATAAGTAAGGATAAATCGCTCGCCTCAACGCTTGCGGACATCAAGATAAAGAACTACGATTTCGTTGAGATATTCCCACACACGCTCTGCCTGATAATGAACGGTACAGTGGTTGAGAAGAACCTGCAGAAGGTCGAGACCCAGCTCAGGGGGGTTGGAATAGACTACGCCGTTAGGATGCCCATGTCCGTCAACCTCAGGGACCACGTGTACTACTCCAGGCACTTTAAAGTCGCCAAGAGCATTATGGACGTTGCTATCAAGCTCGGATCAAGGATAATAGTCATGCAGAGCGGCAAGACGGGGAGGCTCGACCTCGAGATTGACGCTATAAAGGAGCTCGCCTCTATAGCCGAGAAGTTCGACATAAAGATAGCCCTCGAGAACACCTTCAGCGTCAGGGACACCCTCTACGTCGTTGAGAACGTGGCATGGACAACGTTGGCTTCGCCCTGGACGTGGGGCATGCATTCCTCAGCGCCCAGGGGGACGTAGACAAGTTCCTTGATGACGTTAAAATTGGGGTGGATAATGCAGTTCTGCTCCTTGTCCACGACAACTTCGGAAAGCTTACGCCGCAGGTTGAGCCGGAGGATGCCCTCGCCTACGGCGTCGGTGATCTCCACCTTCTCCCTGGTCAGGGGAAGATACCCTTTGACAAGCTGATGAAGATGTTCGACCCGAAGGTTCCGATACTCCTCAAGATAAAGAACCCGGACCTCTTCGCGAGGCTGCCGACTAAGGCAGACCTTCTTGCAGCGATGGGGCTCTAAAGCTCCAGTCTCTTTTTTATGGTTTTCAGGAGGGCAGAGAAGGCTATACCTATCGCGTCCTTTTTCCTCGTTGGATGGAGCACATCGGGGGTAAAAACCCCAACCAGAATCCGCGATGCCTCCTCTATGGTTATGGCCTTTTCGAGCCATGCGTAGGCTATTATGGCCTCGGCGATGTCCCCCTTTCCGTGTTTATCGGTTCTGGGGGGCACGTAGTGGGCCAGACCCGCCATGTGAAGGGCCGCGGCGAGAGAAGAGTTGGGAACCCTTCCGCCGTCCGGAACTCCTTTATACTCGCTCAGGGCCAGGGAGAAAATAAGGTTGGCGATTGAATCGCCGAGCTTTGAGAGGTTCTTGTCCGTGAAGTCGCGCGAATATTTCATGGAACCACCGGTTTAGATGGCCTCGTTCCACTTCTCGAGGAAAGTCTTTGCGGTGTCGAATATCTCCTGCGCGGCCTTCTCGAGGGCCTCCTCCGGCGTTACCTTCCCGTCCGTCCTTACCTTGAAGCGTGGCTTCTTCGCCATGGTTATTGGGTGCTCTATGGCGTATGCCGCGAAGGTTACGTGTTCGTTTCTGTGGAGAGTCTCGACGAGCAGGTTGGCGAAAGTGTGATCCTCACCCTCAAGGTAGAACTCAAGGTAGTTTTCCTCCCTCTTTATGACCTCAATCTTCATTCCTCTCCCTCCAGCGTTTTTATCAGCTCTTCTAAAGCCTGCTCCTTATTCTTGACCAGTTCGTATTTAAACTTATCCTCTTTGAACTCCGCCGCTCCAATCTCCACCAGCCTCTCGAGGACGTCCTCGACGTCCAGACCGTAGGCGACCGCCACGGGGATGGCAACTTCCCTTATCTGCTTCGTGGTCTGGAGTGAAATCCTCGAGAGTGCTTCCCCGAGCTTTCCTGAGAGCTCAAGGATTTCCTCCCATGAGAGGGACGTCCTGAGCTTGTCGCCGTCAAAGAGCACCTTCGCCCCGAGCAGTTCGAGCGTTTTAAGGAGTATCTGAGCCGATACGGTGGTCTGGGAGCCGCGGAAGATATCCTCCAGACTGTACTCGTAGAGGCCTCCCCTCGAGTAGAGGCGGGCGTGAACGCGTTTCTGGATTTCGTTTACCTTTTTGACGGCCTCCCGTATCTCGTCCTTCGTCCCCTGGATGTTTATCTTCAGGGAGTTGAGCTTTCCATGGACGTAGATGAACGCGGGCAGGTTGAGACGCTGGAGCTCCTTCATGAACTCCTCCTTCTCCACGTCGTCCCGCACGTGTATCACTATGACCCTTTTTCCCGCCTTCATGCTTCACACCTTTATGCGGCGGTACAGGCTTGATAGCTTCCGCGTTTCAACGCTTCCGCAGTTTGGACACACCAGCTGGTTGCCCCTCCTTACCAGCGGCGTTCTGCAGCGGGAGCAGAGTGCATAGACAACACCGAGGGTTGGTCCCTTCGTGGTGAGCTGCAGGGGGCTCTTTTCGGTCCCTATCACCCTGGCCCTCACGATATCGCCGATTTTAAACTCACTTGAGAGGCTTTCCACATAACCCTCCCTCACCTGGGAGACGTGGAGGCTCGCGAGGGTGGAGGTGGCTATCCCGCGCAGGTCGTTCCTCCCCTCTATCCTGACAACGTTGAGAACAACCGCCTGGGGCTTTACGTCAATAACCTCCGCCAGAACGATGTCACCCCTCCTGGGGATTGGCGGGGTGTCCGTGGCGGGTTCGACGCTTATTTCCATCCTCTCCATGTTTATCCTGACCTTCCCGGCGCGGGTTGCGTAGAGCTCCCCGTTGTCCTCCACAACGCCTTCCCCGGGAAGGTACTCCTCTATTACTCCAAGATAATCGCCCGGAAGAACGAAGTCTCCATTCTTAACGTGCTTTCTCTCCTCCACTTCTTCCACCTCTAAGTGGTTCTGAACGTTGGTTTTTAAATGTGTTTCTCAAGATTCCCGGTAGTTTTAAAACCCCTCCGTTCAAGCTCTAACCGGTGAGATGAAGTGGTAAGTGAGGAGGACATCACGCTGGCCGTTGAACTCATAAAAAAGGGATGGGACGAGGCCAAAATCCGGAGGAGACTCCCGAGGGACGAGGCGGATGAGATCATGGAGATAGCGAGGGCGAGGATAAGGGCGAGGGACAAGTTCTCCCGCGACGATCTGTGGATGGACCTTGAGGGGTTGCGCTATTCCACCCACGAGGTCGTTGCGAGGTACCGTGCCAAACGCCTTGGGAAAGCCGGTGTGAAGAGCATAGCGGACGTCTCCTGCGGAATAGGGATACAGCTCATATTCTACGCCACGGAGGTTGAGAGGGCCTACGGGATTGACATCGACCCGAGAAAGGTGGCCTACGCGCGGAAGAACGCTGAGAAGTATGGCGTTTCAAACATCGAGTTCATAAACGCCGATTCACTCTCACCTGAAACCGTCGAGAAGGTTGACGCGGAGGTCATATTCTCCGACCCCGCGAGGCCCCCGGAGGCGCCGGAGAGAAGGCTAGAGGATTTGCTCCCCAGCCCCCTGAAAGTCTACGAGGCCTACAAATCGAAGACGGACTCTTTCATATTCGACCTCCCGCCACAGATAAGGCGCGAGAGGGTTCCATGGAAGGGCGAGTTCGAGTACATTGACCTCTTTGGGGCACTCAACAGGCTCACGTTTTACTTCGAGCCGCTGGCCAGGGCGGAGAGGAGTGCCGTGAGCCTTCCCAAGGGGGTGAGGCTCGAAAGCGACCCCAACCTTGAGGACATCGTTGAGTGGGCCGATGAGCCTAGGGAGTACCTCTACGAGATTCCCCAGAGCATAGACTACGCCGATTTAATCAACGAGCTTTTCCACTCCGTTGATGGCGAGCTCAGGATGCTCCTACGGGAGAAGAGGCGCGTTCTGGCAACTTCCTCCGAGCGTTTGACCAGCGACTACTTCAAGAGAGCCTACACCCTCGTTGACGTGGTCAAATTCCATCCCCTCCGCATAAACGAAGTCCTGAGGAGGGAGGGCTTCGGCAGGGTGAAGCTCAGGGCAAGTGTGCCGCCGGCGGACTACTACCGCTTCAAGGAGCTCCTTGAGAGGGGCCTGAATGGCGATAAGATGGCTTACGTTTTCGGATTCGGCGATAGAGCCATAATAGCGGAGACGCTTTGAGCGCCACCGATATATACCACCACCTCCCATTTTTATAGGGTGGTGGCATGATAGTCAGGGGGAAGGTGGTCGGGAGCGAAATCCCGCGGTTCAAGCACCGCTGGTTCGGCGTTCTCGAGGTTGATGGCGGAGATAGATACAGGTTATACATGAGCGGAATCGCCCAGTGGTTCCTGACGGGGGAGGAGGTTGAGATAGAGATTCTGAGCAAGTCGAAGGAGAAGAACGGCGTTAAGATTCTCGACTTTGACGACTACCGTCTGTGGAAGTTCTACAACGGCGAGAAGATCCCGGTGTGGCCTCTATGGGAAAAGGAGCTTGAGGCAAAGCGCTACTCCCCGCTGACGGGTGAGCTCCTCTACACATACAAAATCCGGGCGAGGGAAGCTAAATACGAGTCCGACTTCGAGGCGATAGCGGAGCTTGAGCAGTACCACTACGCGAGCCAGAAGGAGAAGGTAGCGCTGTGGCGCTGTGAGAACGGCCACATCTTCGAGGCCAACACGAAGCAGGCCTGTCCCGTCTGCGGGAGCGAGGACGTCCACATACTCGAAATCAAAGGTTCAACTCCGGCCTCGCGCTTCTTAATCCTTGAGCTCGTGGAGAGGGAAGAGTACGAGCCGAGAATTCTAAGCTACGTCCGCGTTGACCCGCCGATACCCCTGATGCACCGCAGACTGCCGAACGGAGAAATTGAGAAGAACATTCGCGAGAAGGTCTTCCCAGAGGAGTGGTTCCACCCGGCATTCTGGCCGGAGAAGATAATGCACGAGCTCTACGAGGAGCTGAAGAAGAAGTACAAAAGGAGGGTTGCCCGCTCGTACCTCTGGGAGGAGGCTAAGTGGAAAGCCCTGAAGGAGACAAACACGGCTGGAGCGAGGATAGCCCGCGTAGTTGTCCATCCCGACTACCGCTCCGACGGTCTCGGCCAGCTGAGCGTTAAGGCCGCGCTCGAGTGGATATCTGAGAGAAGAATCCCCGAGATGAGGAAGAGAAAGTACATAGTAGAGACGATAGCCCAGATGGCCCGCTACAACCCGTTCTTCGAGAAGGTGGGCTTCAAGTTCATCTGGGAGACGGCAAGCGGGAGACCCGTGCTCTTCTACCCGCTGAGCGAGGAGGCGAGGGAGTACATAGAGCGCTTCCTTAAGGAGGATCCGTACGCTCCAAAGGACGGGAGGCTCTGGCACCCGAGCTACGGGAAGGTCGAGCCTCTGAGCGGGCCGATAGTGTTTAAAGACGTCAGCAAGGTCTTCGAGAGCGAGCTCGACGTGAAAGGCCTTCCGGATGAGATAAGGGAACTTCTGGAGGCGTTCGGCGTTAGACACCGCGTCATCCAGAGGCCCGTCCTGAGGAACCTCAACTTCGAGATAAAACCCGGCGAGCTTATAGCAGTCGTGGGTGCGAGCGGGGCTGGAAAGACCACCCTCCTGAGGCTGATTTTGGGAGCAGCCAACGGCTGGTGGGAAGAGCGCTTCAGGCCGACAACGGGGGAGATAGAGGTCCCCAGGAACGTTAAGGTCTCCGTTATGATACCCGGCGAGTTCGAGCCCGAGTTTGGAAGTGAAAGCATACTGGAGCACATCTACCGGAAGATAAGCGACCTGAACGCGGCAGTTGAAGTTCTCAACAGGGCTGGACTAAGTGACGCAGTCCTCTACAGAGCCAAATACTCCGAGCTCAGCACCGGACAGAAGGAGAGGGCCAGAATAGCTTCGCTACTCGCTGAAAAGCCGAACCTCCTACTCATAGACGAGTTCGCGGCGCATCTGGATACTCTAACGGCCATGAGGGTCGCCAGAAAAGTTGCCGAGATAATCCGCGAGGCTGAAATTACCGCGCTCATAATCACCCACAGGCCGGAAGTCCTCAAGGCCCTTGATCCAGACAGGGTGCTCTTTGTGGGCTACGGGACTGCGAAAACCGAGAGAGATAAACGTAGTGGTTGAATAGCTCCGCCATCAGCTCGTACCCCATGTCGAAGAGCAGGAACACCAGAGCATAGGCGGGCCGGAACGCGATAATTGACATAACCACCACGCCGAGCTTCATGAATGGCCTGTAATAGAGGATGCGGGCTATCACTCCCCCCCTACCCTCTGCTCTGCCGTTCCCCACTTCATCAAGGGCGGAACAGAACGCTATGATTCCCACCCAGAGGAGCGTTAGTGGGGGGTTGCGTGCGTAAAGAACCGTGTGTGATACCATCGAGAATACGAAGAAGGCTGACAGGAAAACCGTTGCGACCTTGAAGTCCCGCGAGTCAATCTTTCTCGTGGCAAGGAGGCCCCCTATCATGCCGGTGAAAACTATGAATGAAAAGTAGTCCACGATCATAAGGGTGCCCATGGCCATGGCGGAGGTGAGCCCAAGGAGGTGCACCCGCAGTTTCTCCTCCTCCCCGACATCCCGGAGGTCATCGAACACTATGTCCCCGTATTTTATGAGCATTCCAAGCCCCATGTAGGCTATTCCCCAGAACTCGAGCCTGACGTCTACCTTTAGCAGGATGGCAAAAAATACCGCGCTGATGAGCACCCTGAGGAGGATGACAATATCGTTACGCATGGATGTACCTCTACTTTGGGGTATTTTTGGTTTGCCCCGGGAAACGTTATATCCCATGAGCTCCATAGTTAGTGTGGAGGTGAGGAGATGAGACTTCCCGAGCAGAAGACGAAGATTGTTGCCACTATCGGCCCCTCATGCAGGTCAGAGAAAATAATCGAAAAGATGATAGAGAAGGGTATGGGCATAGCGAGAATAAACTTTGCCCACGGGACGTTTGAGGAGCACGAGAGGACTATTGAGACAATAAGGCGTGTCTCCGCGAAGCTCGATAGGCGCGTGGCAATCCTTGGGGATATCCCCGGCCTCAAAATGCGCGTTGGGAAGCTGAAGAACGATTCCATGCAGCTGGAGAAGGGCCAGAAGGTAACGCTCACCACGAGGAGCGTCGAGGGAGAGGGAGGGATAATCCCCGTCGAGTTCAAGGGGTTTTCAAAGCTCGTCGCCAAGGGCGACACGATTTACCTGAGCGACGGCTACATAATGCTTCGCGTTGATGATGTCAAGGAGGAGGACGTTGAATGCACAGTCCTCGTGGGGGGGACGCTCTTCTCGGGCAAGGGTATAAACATCCCCAAGGGGCACCTTCCGGTGGAGGCAATAACGCCTGCCGACGTTGAGATAATAAAATTCGCGGCGGAGCACGGCGTTGATGCCATAGGCCTCTCCTTCGTGGGCTCGGTCTACGACGTTCTGAAGGTTAAGCGGCTCCTCGAGAAGATGGGGAAGAGCATGTTCGTCATAGCTAAGATAGAGAGGCCAGACGCCGTCAGGAATTACGACGAGATACTCAACGCGGCCGACGGCATAATGGTGGCCAGGGGTGACCTCGGTGTCGAAATGCCCATCGAGAGGCTCCCCATCCTCCAGAAGGAGCTCATAAGAAAAGCAAACCTTGCCGGCAAGCCCGTCATAACCGCTACCCAGATGCTCGTCTCGATGACGGAGGACAAGATGCCCCGCAGGGCGGAGGTTACGGATGTTGCCAACGCCATCCTCGATGGGACCGATGCGGTGATGCTCTCCGAGGAGACCGCGGTGGGTCAGTACCCCGTTGAGGCGGTTGAGATGATGGCGAGGATTGCCCTAACCACGGAGGCCTACAGGGAGTCCATGGGGATGGAGAGAATGAGGGGTATCCTCTCCGAGCTCTCGGGCAGAGGGACCATAAAAGAAGCGATAACGAGGAGCATCCTCGATGCCCTATGCAGCATTGACATAAAGTACGTGCTCACGCCCACGAGGACTGGACTCACGGCGAGGCTCATATCACGCTTCAAGCCCAAGCAGTGGATTCTGGCGTTCTCTACGAACGAGAAGACGTGCAACAACCTCATGTTCTCCTACGGCGTCTATCCATTTTGCATGGAGGAGGGGTTTGACGAGAACGACATCATACGCCTCATAAAGGGGCTTGGGCTGGTGGAGACGGACGACACTGTTCTCCTTACGGAGGGCAAACCAATAGGAAGAACCTCGGGAACCAACACGGTCAGGATATTTGAGATACCCTGACCTTTTCGTTTACTATCTTTTTCCCTCACTTTCATGTCCAAAGGAAAGAAAAGTTTTTACGTTTTTGTTCGTAGGTACTAATATGAAGCGCGCGGTTCCCTTCGTGGTGGCGCTCCTCCTGCTTTCGGCCGGCTGTCTTGGAGGTGATAGTTTGAAGGTGAGTTCGGTCTTTGGGGATGGAGAGGTTATCCCCGTGAAGTACACGTGCGACGGGATAGACGTGAACCCGCCGCTCTACCTCGAGGGACTCAGTGATGAAGCGGTGAGCGTGGCCATCATCGTTGACGATCCGGACGCTCCCTTTGGGACGTTCACCCACTGGGTGGCGTGGAACCTTCCCCCCGTGAAGGAGATACCGGAGGCGCTTCCCAAGAACGGTACGGTATCGTCGCCTATAAGCTTCTCTCAGGGAAGGAACGACTTCGGTAGAACCGGCTACAACGGCCCATGTCCCCCGCGGGGCAAGCCACATCACTACCGCTTCAAGGTTTACGTCCTGGACACCATGCTTGACCTCAAACCCGGGGCAACGAAGAAGGAGCTCGAGAGGGCTATGGAGGGGCACGTAATCCAGAAGGGGGAGCTCGTCGGCCTCTACGCCCGGAAGTAGCCCGCCGCGCGATTGTTTACTATTTTTCATGTTTAAGGGCGTCAGATGCATGAAGGTAAAGGAAAAAGTTTAATTCTCTCAAGCTCTGAATCATTAATGAGAAACGAACGCGGGAGGTAGCCATACCCATGCTTGTGCCTCTGGCAGGGGATAAATATTACACGTTCAAGCCCGGAGAAAGCCTGCTGATAGAATATTCCTCGGACTTCCCCTACTACCTCGTATTCTACTACATCATGCGGCAGGTTCGGAGGGAGAACATCCCGGTCATCATAGATGATGTTGGGGACGCACTCTCCCGCTACGCCTTCGCCCTGGAGGTATCAGGGCTCGATACGTCCTTTCTGGAGGATGGGGATGTTTACGTTATTAAACTCGGCGGAAAAAGGAGCCTCGGTAACGTGATTGGCAGGATAGAGCTTGAGAGTGATTTTTATATCCACAGCGCGGAGTACTCCCGTATATTCGGTAGCATCCTTGGGAGGAGGGAATTCTTCGTGAACTTTGTACTGGGCTTTGAGACCAGATTCCTGGTAACCCCCCATCCGCACGACAGGTTCCTATTCATAGCAAGCAAGCTCCAATACACTGGGAACGAGAAAAGGGCCGCCCTGTACCTCGTGAACCGGGACATCCTTGAGGGATACCCCATGGAACACGCATATATCAGGGAAATGTTTACCAGCCTCGTCCAGCTGGATTGGGAAGGCGAGCAATACGTGGTCCGCATAGTTCGCAGTCCGGAACGTGAGTTCATGGGGACCTTCACTCTGCCGAGGGAAGATTTTTTGAGGATAGTGAGGGGGGAGGGGGATGGATGAATTCAGCAAGCTGTTCGATGCCTTAACCCCCGGTGAGAACGTGCTCGTGATTTACGAACCCGAATACCCTCCCTACGCCCTTCTCCTGGCCCTTGTGAGCCGCGCGCTGGAGGAGGGGACACCTGTAATCGTTGATGACGTAATTGACACTCTCCACCTCTACCTCAGCCAGATGGCGCTCCTGGGGTTCGACGTGTCCCCCTTGGAGAAAGTCACCGTTCTGAAAATAGGAGGCGTTATAAACAGGGGTAACGTTGTTACACGGATGTCCCTGGACGAGGACGTGGACATACACATAAGCAGGTATTCCTCCGTATTCGGGTCGCTTCTCGATGGCGGGAAGGTTCCTCTCAACATAGTCCTCGGTGTGGATAAGCTGTTCGCGTTCTATTCGGACAACACGAGGGCCATCGTGAGGATTGCGACCGTCCCGGGCGAGCTGGCCGAGGGCAGGAGAAGGACCGCAGTGTACTTCGTTAACAGACCCATTTTGGAAACGTTCCCCGGCCTGATTGCGATGCTGAAGGACTTCTTTACAACGATCCTCGTGGTGGGGGACAACCTCAGGGAGTGCAGGATAAAGGTGGTTAGATCCTCCAAAATTGAGATGATGGGGGAGGAGATAACCCTCACTCGTGCCTGATTTTGATGAGGAGGTTTATCCCGCTCTGGAGCGCGGAGAGTCCGTTAAGGGTCAGAAACACCCAGTCGTGGATTATGTAGGAGTAAACAGTGAGGAGAGTAGCTGCCGTAACGTAGATGATGATAAACCTGAAGTTCAGGGGGCATTTTTTTGTTCTTATAGTCTCTACTGTCTGGGGTACCCACGCACCGACCAGCAGGAGCATTCCAATGAGTCCAATCCATGTGCCGTTCACTTTCCTCCCTCCCTTTTCTTTGACCCTCGAAAGTTAGGGGTCGCCTAAAAGAAGCTTTTGCACTTATAGGGCTCAAAACCTGCGGTTTTTTGAGGGGAGTTCCTCATGATGATGCCTATTCGAGGGCCCCTTCCACCCCCCCCCACCGC
>NZ_LANF01000017.1 GCF_000966265.1 Palaeococcus ferrophilus DSM 13482
CTCGTTTCTCAGTTCTCACTGCAGTAATAGAGGTTAGAAAAGAGTTTTTACTCCACAACGTCCTTCTTTAGAATCTCTCCCCTTCCCAGAACGCTTATACCAGTTTTCCTCTCAAGAACCTCAACCATAACGGTCCAGTCCGGGTCTGTGAGGTCTACTCTGGCGTTCGTGGCATCTTTCACGGCCCCACCCACCTTCCTCTCCAGCTCCTTCGCGGAGGCGAACTTTTTGTCCCTCACCCTGCACCGGGCGGCGAAGCTATCCTCCGGTTTTATTCTCTCCTTCGCAAGTTCAACGGCCCTTTTTATTATTTCATCCTCGTTACTCTCCACCAGAACCTCCAGAGGCACGACCTTGAAAATAGCCTGTGTCTCAAATTCTCTTATCCTCCTGATGGCTTCCCCCTTATCATGGGACGTATATGCCAGCAGAACCCCGCGCCACTTCGTTCTCTTCACCGTGGCATCACCAAGGGCCCACTCCAGCTCAAGGGATGCGTCTCCTTCCCTTCCCGTTGGACAGCTGACGAGCAAAATGACCATAAGTGTTTCCCCCACAACTTTTATATTCCATTAATGACCACTTCTAAAGGGTGGTGGTTTAAATGGAAAGCGGAACTCCTCTTAAAGTTTATCAGTCCCCCTCCTATGAAATTTACGGTCTCTCCAAAAACCCCTTCGCGGAGCTGGCCAGTGAGGGAATAACCGACGTGGAGAGCATTCATGTGTACCAGGAGATTGACATGAAGCTTTCCATGGCTCTTTCTGAAGTCGTAGGCAACAAATCATCCGTGGCCTTTTCCATAGTGGGTCCCCTGGGGATGGGTAAGACCCAGAGACTCAAAAGCCTCGCCAAGGCAATCAATGACAACGGGGGGAAGGCGATTTATGTTAAGGTGGACACCAACGACATTCTCAAGATAACGAGGGACATATTCAACTCTTTCAAGCCCCCCAAGAGCAAGACGGGTATCTTTCTGGAGAACCTCTCAAAGAAGCTCGGTTTCGTTGACCAGCTCGAGAAGATGCTGACCTCGACGGACGAGTACAAGTCGAGGGACGTTGCAGAGCTTCTCACAAAAGAGATGGGGAAGCACCCGTACTCCGCCCTTCTTCTGGACGAGCTTGAGAACATGATGAGCGCCAGGGAGGACGAGAAAATCCAGTTCTTCGAGATGCTGAGGCATTTCATAAGCAACATGCCCCCCGGGTGCATCTTCGCCTTCGCGTGTATTCCAGAGGCGTACGAGGACTACTCCAAGATATTCCCCGCCTTCTTCATGCGCCTTCACTACGAGTTCAAGCTCCGCCCCATGAGCCTTGAGGAGGCATTTGAGCTCGTCAAAAAGAGGCTGAACCGCGTTAGAATCCGCGATACGGATGATCCAATATACCCCTTCACTGAGAAGGCCATAGAGCTCATCCACACCCTCGGCAAGGGCAACCCGAGACAGATACTCCGCCTGCTCCACTACGTCCTCAGCGAGGCGAGCAAGCACAAGTTCGACCCGATAGACGAGTACGTGGTAACGACGATACTTGAGGAGCCCAAGAGCCTCGAGGAGTACTTTGCGAGGGTTCCGGAGGACTACAGGGATCTCGTTAAGGTAATAGTTGAGAAGTTCGGAGGCGGTCCGATAAGCTACATCCAGGTTGCCAAGGAGCTCAAGAAACCGGGAGTTCAGGTCTATGACCACCTCGAAGAATTGATACGGCTGGGCTTCCTCGTTGGGGATCCAAAGGGGAACTACAAGGTGCCCGATTACGTCAGGAAGTTCCTGGAAAAAGGTCAGGGTGAGAAGGAAGAAGAGTGATGGGCGATGCCGAACTACGATACCCACGTCCTCAGCGGGATAGTCAGCTACCCGCTAGCCGTTGCGCTGGCGGGCTTCCTGTCCACCCAGGGAGTTCCATTCAAACTTACCACCGTAGCCCTCGTGTTGGGTTATGCCCTCTACGTCCTGGGGGCGGATTTACCCGACATGGACCACCCAAACGCGCTCATTCACCGCGGTACAAAGCCCATAGTGAGCGTTCTGGCGGGAGGAGCGACCTACATCAACGTGAAGGGAACGATAAACGTGGGCGCTCCCTGGCTCAACACCACCGCTGAGTGGGCCATCGCGGTAGTGGTGGCACTCATAGTGTGGTACGCCTTCACCTGGCTCATGCCGAGCCACAGGGGGATAGTGCACTCACTGCTCTTTGCTCTCCTCTACGGCGCCCTGTCGTTCCTGCTGGTTGAGTACGGGCTGGGTATGAGCACAGGGGAGGGGTTATACGTGGGCTTCGCAGCCTTCACGGGCTACACACTGCACCTGGTGTTGGACGGAGAAATCTCACTTACCTGAGGAAAAGTTTTTATCCTCTTTTGTTCTAAAACTTTGGGGATAGCATGGACTGGGGAGCCGTGACGTTCTTTGCGATTATGGCCCTCCTAGTGGCCATGGTTCTGGTTGGGAACGAGAGAAAGAAGAGGGCTATGGCCCGGTGTCAAAGGCTGGCCGAATCAATCCGGGTTGAGGAGGGGAGGATAATCCTGCCGGGAGAGATGAAGCTCAAGAGGGGCCGATTAAGGATAAGAGGGGAGTGGCACGGCTCCAAAAACAGGCACTATTACGTGAGCAGGGAGTTCACGGGGATTGAAGATATTAACGCGGAAGAAATTCCTCTCTCGCCCGAACCATTCTCGGTCGCGATAAACGGGAGGGATACTGCCCTGGCCGATTTTCCGGCCTACCTGGTAACCGAGGGGGAGTTCAGGGGGTCGGTTTTGGTCCCGATTCTGCCCTCGTATGAGGTCAAAGTTGAGAAAGATACCCTCGAAGCGTCGCGGGAGCTGGAGTTTGCCCACACTAGAGTTGAGTCCCTGAACAACGCAATATCCGGAACGCTGTACGTGAACGTTGCCAAGTGCAGGGGGGCGAGGCTCGAGCTGGAGATAGATGGGCCCCGGGCCAAAGAAATGCTCGCGGAAGTTGAGGGAAGCGGTGAGGCCGGTTTTGAGAGAAAGTTCTGGAGCGAACCCCTGCTCCTTGTTATGGACAGGTCACAAACCGACCCCAGAAAGCTGAGAGAGGTCTTTGGTAGAAGGGAGTTTGTAGAGGGGCACTGGGAGTATACCCTCAAGCTCACACTCGACGTTCCGTTCTCGAAGGACGAGCACGATACGACCAAGGTCGTGGTTGGGCTGGGCAAGGGGGCGATGGGGGGTAAACCAAGGGTCGAGAGCGTGGTTTGAATACCCATTCATGAGTAATAACGCTTTTAAGTATTCCCTCTAACCTTTGGTTAGGAACAGGAGGTGAGAGCAATGTTCAGCCTTACGTCCCTTTCAAAGGCATCGGGTGACGAGAACAAGGTGTGGGATGTTTTTATAATAGGTGCGGGTCCGGCCGGCTACACCGCGGCCATCTATGCCGCCCGCTACGGCCTCGACACGATAATAGTCAGCAAGGACCTGGGTGGCAACATGGCCCTAACGGACCTCATAGAGAACTACCCCGGTTTTCCGGGGGGCGTTAGCGGCCAGGAGCTTGCAACGAGGATGTACGAGCAGGTGAAGGAGCTCGGCGTCAACGTGGTCTTCGACGAGGTCGAGAAGGTTGAGGGTGTGGAGTGCGCCTACTACGAGGGCCCGTGCAAGTTCGAGATTAAGACGGCGAACGGTGCCACCTACAAGGCGAGGACTGTTATAATAGCCGTCGGTGCGGCCCCAAGGAAGCTCCGCGTCCCGGGCGAGGACAAGTTCTACGGAAGGGGCGTTAGCTACTGCGCCACCTGCGACGGCCCGCTCTTCAAGGGCAAGAAGGTAATAGTGGTCGGCGGTGGAAACACGGCCCTTCAGGAGTCCCTCTACCTCAAGAGCATAGGCGTTGACGTGACCCTCGTCCACAGGAGGCAGGAGTTCAGGGCCGACAAGATACTCCAGGACAGGTTTAAGGAGAGCGGCATTCCGACCATTCTCGACACCGTCGTCACCGAAATCATAGGCGATGAGAAGGTGGAGGCCGTCAGGCTCAGGAACGTTAAGACCGGCGAGGAGAGCGAGATGAAGGTTGATGGTGTCTTCGTCTTCATAGGCTATGAGCCAAAAACGGACTTCGTCAAGCACCTCGGCATAACGGACGAGTACGGCTACATCCCAGTTGACATGCACATGCGCACCAAGATCAAGGGCATTTTCGCCGCTGGCGACATCACCAACGTTTTCAAGCAGATAGCGGTGGCTGTAGGTCAGGGTGCCATAGCGGCCAACTCCGCCAAGGAGCTCATTGATGAGTGGGCCAAGAACATGAGAGAGGAGTGAGCCCTCTCTTCTATTTCTCTGTTCTCGCTCTTGTTTCTCGGAAACTATTTAAAGTCCGACGGGGAGATTACTTTGACTTTAAGTTGTGGGGGGACTCCCATGGACGAGATGATTGTTACCACAACGGAACACGTTCCAGGCTACAGGGTGGTTAAGGTTCTCGGCATTGCCAGAGGTGCCACGGTGAGGGCGAAGCACATAGGTAAGGACATTCTCGCAGGTTTGAGGAACATAGCGGGTGGCGAGGTGAAGGAGTACACCGAGATGCTTGCGGAGGCTAGGGAGATTGCCCTCCAGCGCATGGTGGAGCATGCAAGGGAGATGGGCGCCAACGGTGTGATAAACGTTCGCTTCATGACGTCATCCGTGGCCTCCGGTGCCGCAGAGATATTCGCCTACGGAACCGCCGTTGTGCTGGAGAAGGAATGAGGGCAGCATTTTAGGTTGTTCCACCCTTTTTTCGAATTTGCCGAAAATTTTTCAGACAAACATGTTCATTAGTGAGCATAAAATTATATACGGTGAGTGTGAAGAGGTTTCCGGTGATAGACTATGGTGAAGAGACCCGTTGTTAAGGAACTTCCCGGACCGAAGGCCAAGGAGGTAATAACGAAGAACTTTGAGCTTCTTGCCATGACCACCCAGGATCCGGATGCCCTTCCAATAGTCATTGACCGCGGAGAGGGCGTTATGGTTTATGACGTTGACGGCAACAGCTTCTACGACTTTGGAAGCGGCGTCGGTGTTATGAACGTCGGCCACGCCCACCCGCGCGTTGTTGAGGCCATAAAGAGGCAGGCCGAGAGGTTCACCCACTTCGCCCTCAACGACTTCTTCTACGAGAACGCGGTCATCCTCGCCCAGAAGCTCAGTGAACTCGCCCCAGGAGACTTCCAGAAGAAGGTCGTCTACCAGAACAGCGGTGCCGAGGCCAACGAGGCCATGATGAAGCTCGTCAAGTACGGAACCAAGAGAAAGAGGTTCATAGCATTCTACCACGCCTTCCACGGAAGGACGCAGGCGGTTCTTAGCCTCACCGCCAGCAAGTGGGTGCAGCAGGACGGCTTCTTCCCCACCATGCCCGGAGTGGAGCACATACCCTACCCCAACCCCTACAGGAACCCCTGGCACATTGACGGTTACGCCGACCCCAAGGAGCTCATAAACAGGGTTCTTGAGTTCCTCGAGGACTACGTCTTCAAGCACGTCCCGCCCCACGAGGTCGGCGCCATAGTCTTCGAGCCCATACAGGGTGAGGGCGGCTACGTCGTCCCGCCGAAGGACTTCTTCAAGGAGCTCAAGAAGCTCGCCGACAACTACGGAATACTCCTGGCTGACGATGAGGTGCAGATGGGCGTTGGAAGGACGGGCAAGTTCTGGGCCATCGAGCACTTTGGAGTTGCCCCCGACACGATCCAGTTCGGTAAGGCCATAGGAGGAGGAATCCCGCTCGCCGGTGTCGTCCACAGGGCGGACATAGCCTTTGACAAGCCCGGAAGGCACGCCTCAACCTTCGGCGGCAACCCCGTGGCCATCGAGGCCGCCCTTGAGGTCGTCGAGATAGTCAAAGGACTCCTCCCGCACGTCCAGGAGGTCGGCGACTACCTCCACCAGAGGCTCAAGGAGTTCGAGGAGAAGTACGAGGTCATTGGCGATGCGAGGGGTCTCGGTCTGGCACAGGCCGTCGAGTTCGTGAAGAACAAGGACACCAAGGAGAAGAACCCCGAGGTCAGGAACAGGGTCGTCAAGGAGGCCTCAAAGCGCGGACTCATCCTCCTCGGCTGCGGCGACAACTCGCTCCGCTTTATACCGCCGCTAATCGTTACCAAGGAGGAGATAGACGTCGCCATGGAGATATTCGAGGAGGCCCTCAAGGCCGCCCTCGAGTGATTTCCCTCTTTTTCCTTTCCCCGGTGGTTCTATGACCCTCTACGAGGAGAGGCTCTCCAACAGGCTGTTCGCTGCTTTTGCCCTCCCGGGAATAATCTCAATGCTCTTCGGCCTTGCAATCGCCTACGGGGCGGGTGAGGGAGTTGAGGCCATGATAATTTCTCTAACGGTCCTAACCCTTATTCTGCTGGACGTTTCCACGATAAAAATCCAAATAGACGAGCGTGAAGTAAGAATTAGGGGCCTTTTGGGAATTATACTCCGAAAGACGGTTCCTCTCGAGGAAATCGAGGGTTTTTCCCTCGGCAGAAGCTGGACGGAGTGTAGGGGTGGGTGGCACTTCACGCTCCCGGCAGAGGGGTGTGTCCTCCTCGTGAGAAAAAGGGGATGGTCAGTGTCGTTCTCCACGAACAGGCCCCATGAGGTCTCCCGGATTCTCGAAACCCTTGGAGTTTCGAGGGTTTAGTCCTCCCCAACGGGCCCGCAGCCGGCCAGCATCATGGCGCTCTCTATCCTTCTGACCTCCTCCTCGCTGAGTTCTCCCTCTTTGAGGGCCTTTCTCAGCAGGTACCTGTAGGTGGCGCACTGCGCTGGAAGGAGAGGATTCCTCGTTAGACTGTAGCTCTGTTCCCTCTTGAACATAAAGTGCCAGTCCAGCTCCGCGAGCACTATGAAGCCCACCACGGCCAGTCCATATGCCACCACTATGAACTCCCTGAAGCTGAAGAGCTCGCCTATCCAGGGGATGGAGTAGAGCTCCTTCGCGAAAACAAAGAGTATCATGAAGCTGTTGACCACGCTTAGGTATCCAGCGGCCCGGGTTATCTTGAGCTTCCAGAGGACTACCCTGTCCCTTGCCTTCACAAGGTTCCTAACGTCCAAACGCACCACCGATAAAAAATCGGAAATGGTGTTTAAACGTCCTTCGGGATCACCACTATAACCAGCGAGTTGACGTTCGTCCCGGTCGGACCGGTCTTGAGGAGGGCACTGACCCTTTCGAGCGCGTGGTAGGCGTCGTGCCTCTTCAGGGCATTTTCAACGTCTATCCCCGCATTTTTAAGCAGCTCAAGCGTTCTTCCGTCCACTATTCCGCCAGCGGCATCCGTGGGTCCGTCGGTTCCGTCCGTATCAACGGCAAGGACGGCCACGTTCAGCCCCGCTATCTTTCTCGCTATGCTTAACGCGAACTCCTGGTTCGGTCCGCCGAGGCCGGCTTCGCCCGTTATCGTTACCGTCCACTCGCCGCCCGCTATCAGAACCGCCGGCTTCTCCAGCGGCCTGTCGTTTCTGGTTATCTCCTCAACTATCGAACCTATCGCAAGGGCTACCTCCCTCGCTTCGCCCTCCAAAGTGGTGGTCAGTATAGCGGCGTTGAACCCAAGCTCCTCTGCCTTCCTCCTGGCTGCCTCACACGCCATCGTCCCGCTCCCGACGATGAAGTTGTGGACGTTGGGCAGATCCTCCTTCAGCGTCTCCTCAACCTCTCCCCTCAAACCGCGCTCTACCTGCCTTTTTACGCTCTCCGGGAGCTTCTCCCAGACGCTGTAGAGCTTCAGAATTCTGTATGCGTCCTGGAAGGTGGTGGGGTCCTTCACGGTAGGACCGGAGGCTATGGCCTCAAGCGGGTCTCCGACGACGTCCGATAAAATGAGGCTTACAACCGTCCCCCTCACCCTCTTGGCCAGCTTTCCACCCTTGACTGCAGAGATGTGCTTCCTGACGGTGTTTATCTCGTAAATTTTGGCCCCACTCTTAAGAAGGAGTTCGTTGGTCTTTATCTTGTCCTCAAGACTTATCCCCTCCTCCGGGAGGAGGAAAAGGGCACTTCCACCCCCTGAGATTAGGACGATGAGGAGGTCATCAGGGCCAACCTTTTCGGCCAGCTCGAGGCCGAGTTTGGCCCCCAGAAGAGAGTTCTCGTCGGGAACCGGGTGCCCTGCCTCAACAACCCTGATGTTAGGCCCCCTCGGACAGCTCTCCGCGTAGCCGTACTTGGTAACTACGACCCCTTCTTCAATCCTATCCCCGAGAACGTCAGCAACGGCCTTTGCCATTGTGCAGGCGGCCTTCCCGAAGGCGAGGAGGTAAACCTTCCCCCCCACATCAAATTCTCGATTAAAGACCTTGAGTCTTCTTCCCTCAGCGCTCAGGGCCCTTCTAACGGCCCCGTAGGGATTCGCGCTCCTTATGGCCTCTTCCATCAAAAGCAGGGCGACTTCTCTGGCCTCCATAGGCACCCTACCCCAGGAGTATTATTCTCTCGGCCTCTATGTCCTCCAGTGAGGCGTTCCAGCCGCCGACTACGTACCTCTTGCCCCCTTTAGTTTCCACGGTGATGTTGGAGATGACCTTATTGTCGTCCTCGAAGAACTCCACCACCGTTCCCACCAGGTGGACGGGCTCTTTCGAGCGAACGAACCTCCCGAACACCTCGACCTTTGAACCCACCAGGTTGAAAGTTCTCAGATCCTCCACAAGCTCCCTTATGTGGATGTACTCCTCGGGGATTTTGAGCTTCCTCTCCTCCATGTAAACCGTTTTTCCCGTCGGCCACAGGGCATGGTAGAAGTAGCGGTCAAGCATGAAGAGGAGGTTGTTGTCCTTTATGATGAGGCCGTAGCCGAGAAGGGAGCTGCTCGATGTCAGCGCCTCGTAGGGGAGGTATACCCCCGTCTCCCTGTCCTGGATGATGATTATAGGGTCTGGAACCTCTCTCGTCCTTATTTCGTTGGCGATCCTTGGAATATCACCGTCCCCGTACACGAAGAGGTTTATCCTTACCCCCTCCTCCTTCCGTGATGCCAGCCCTTTTCCGATTTTTTTGAGGAACTCCTTCGGAACCGCCACGCTCAGGTGAAACCTTGCGTCCTCAATCGCCTTCCTCACGTGCTCTTCAAACGTTATCCTGCTCTTGACGACGGTTACACTTCCGATTTCTTCCCGGGGGGTGTAGAGCTTCTTCAGGGCGCTCTTGACCTCGTCAATCCTCTCATCGTAGCGCCTCTTCAGGGCGTCCATGACGCTATCGGGGCTGAGGGGGATGACCCGCTTGGGCCTCCCCTGGCTGGTGGTCACGAACCCCTTCGCCATAAGCGTCCTTATCACGTCGTATATTCTGGGCTGGGGCACCTTGGAGAGGGCCGCCAGTTCTCCGGCCGTCAACGGCCCGTTCTTTATTAATGTGAGGTACGCCCTAACCTCGTACTCGTTGAGGCCGAACTCCTTCAGCCGGGCTTTTATCTCCTTCTCGTCCATAGGCACTCCTCAGATCACAGCTTTCTCAGTGCTCCTGTCGAAGACATGGATGTTGTCGAGGTCAATCTCTATTTTAATCTTTTCCCCGATGGGGAGGGGTATGTGGCCGGGGAGCTTCACCTTGATTATCGAATCACCGACCTTCGCGTGGACTATGGTGTCGGTTCCCAGGGCCTCGATGAAGTCCACCACCCCCTCTATTTCCGCCGTCCTCGTCACGTGCTCCAGCGTTGAGACGCCCTTGACGGTCATGTGCTCGGGCCTTATGCCGAGGAGAACGTCCTTCCCGAGGTATCCCTCGAGGAGTCCCCTGAAGTCGTCCGGGAGCTTAAGCCTGAAGCCGCTCCCCTCGAGCCAGAGCCCTCCATCCTCAACGACGCTTGCGTCAACTATGTTCATCTCGGGGGCCCCTATGAAAGTAGCCACGAAGAGGGAGTTGGGCTTGAGGTAGACCTCTGTCGGTGGGCCGACCTGGAGGAGCCTTCCCCTGTTCATGACCGCTATCCTGTCTCCCATGGTCATTGCCTCGACCTGGTCGTGGGTGACGTAGATGGTGGTTACCTTAAGCTTCGTCTGGAGCTTCTTGACCTCGGCGCGCATCATCACTCTAAGCTTTGCGTCGAGGTTGCTCAGGGGTTCATCCATGAGGAGCACGTCGGGCTCAACGACTATTGCTCTAGCGACGGCCACACGCTGCCTCTGTCCGCCGGAGAGCTGTGCGGGGTAGCGGTCAAGGAGTTCCTCTATCTGAAGAAGCTCCGCCGCCCACTTAACGCGTTCCTTTATCTCGTTCTCGGGGTACTTCTTCACCTTTAGAGGGAAGGCTATGTTGTCGTAGACCTTCATGTGGGGCCACACGGCGTAACTCTGAAAGACCATCGAGATGTTCCTGTCCTTGGGCGGGAGGTAGGTGACGTCCCTGTCCCCAAAGTATATCCTGCCCTCCGTTGGCGTCTCAAGGCCGGATACCATCCTTAGCGTCGTCGTCTTGCCGCAGCCGCTCGGCCCGAGGAGGACTAGAAACTCACCGTCCTTTATCTCGAGGGTTAAGTCCTTCACGGCCTCAAAGTCTCCAAACCTCTTGGTTATCCTATCGAGCTTGACCTCTACCATATTAACACCTCACTTGAGCGTTATACCCCACATCGTGACCAGGTACTTCCTTGCGAAGAATATGAACAGCATCGCCGGGAGCGTCATTATGAAGGCAGCGGCGAATTTGTAGTAGTCCGGTGCCGCTCCGCCGCTCGAGCCCGCCATTATCGAGAGTATCTGCGCTGGAAGGGTGCGGTGGCTGAGCGTGAGGACGGAGGCAACAAACACCTCGTTCCAGCTCATGACGAAGGTGAACATCGCTGCAGCAGCAAGCCCCGGAAGGGCCAGCGGGAGGGTTATCTTCATAAAGGAGCCCAGCCTCGTCAGTCCGAAGACCATCGCCGCTTCCTCGTACTCCTTGGATACCCCTCCAAAGATGCTGGACGTTATTAGGACAACGAACGGCAGCGCCATGGCCGTGTGGGCTAGAGCGACGCCGAGGAGCGTGTCCGCCAGGTGAAGGCGGATGTAGAGAACTATGAGTGGTATGGCCATGACAGGGATCGGGAACATCCTGAGGGCCACGATGGAGAGCTTTATGGTGTCCTTGCCCGGGAATATGAACTTCGCTATCGAGTATCCGGCGGGTATTCCAAGTATGAAGCTTATGATTATGGTGAGCGTTGCCACGATGACGCTGTTCTTTATGCCCTCCCATGCGCCGAGGGTGAAGAGTATCACCCTGACGTACTGGGTGGTGTAGCTGTGGGGAATGATTGTGTTGGGGTCGTAGTAGTCGGCCTTCGTGGTGAAACCGTAGAGGAAGGCCACGATTATCGGAATGAGTATCCATGCTACCGCCGTAAAGATGATGAAGTAGAAGGCCGTCTTCTTGAGCGCGTACTTCGTTTCCTCCCTCATCTGCTCACCTCCAAGTACTCGGCCTTAAGGAACTTAATGTAGAGGGCTCCCAGGAGGATGGAGAGGCCCGCTATTATCAGGGCGTAGATGGACGCGACACCGTAGTCCTTGATCTCCGTGAGCTGGTAGAAGCCTTCTCCCGCCAGGACTGGAATGTCCCTCCCCGCGAGTATCCAGACGATACCGAAGATTTGCATGGCAAACAGCGTCCTTATTATCAGGGCGCTCTGTATGCTGGGCTTAAGCATGGGAAGCACTATCCTTCTGAGCCTCGTCCAGTAGCTCGCCCCAAAGACCTCCGCCGCCTCAAGGTACTCCCTGCTTATCATCTGCAGTCCGGCGAGGATTATCACGAAGACTATGGAGGTTGCCCTCCACACTTCCGCGAGCACTATGGCCAGGAACTCCCTGCTTCTGTACTGGTAGCCGAAGAAGTATATGGGCTGTGAGATCAGCCCGATGTTCATGAGAACCTTATTCAAAAACCCGTAGGGGGAGAGCATGGAGTACCATATAAGGCCCGCGGCCACGTCGCTTATCGTTAGGGGGATAACGAGGGCGTAAACGGCCAGATCCTTGCCCTTAAACGCCTTGTTAACCAGAAGGGCGAGAACGATGGCGAGGGCAACCTGAACGGGAACGATAACGGCACCGAGCGCGAGGGTATATTTGAGCGCGCTCCAGAAGTAGTAATCGCTAACGGTTCTCCTCAGAGTATCGAGCGAAAAGGCCCCGTTTTTGGTGAACGCGAGGTAGAGGGCCTGCACAAGGGGGTATCCCACGAAGAACATCAGGTACGCAAAAGCCGGCAAAATCAAAAGATAAGGAAGGAGAGTTCTCCGCTCCATGGGCTCTCCTCCTTCACGGCGTCTCTATCCCGACTTCCTGGAAGAGGCCAACGAGCTGCGGCTTGATCTCGCTGGTAACCTTGGCCGGGTCCTCGCCGTTGAGGACTATCCTCTCAAAGGCCTGCTTGTAGTACTCCTTGAACTGGCCGCCCTTGTCTCCGAGGTTGGGTATCATGGCCACGATGGCATCGGATGTGCTCGACTGGGCCGCAACACCCTCGGCGAGTATCTTGAGCGGTCCCTCTGGGAGGGCTCCGCTTGCTTCCTGGACCGTCGGGAAGAACCCGACCTTCTCGAGAACCTTGACCTGGGTCTCGGGCTTGGTGAGGTAGTCTATGAGCTTCCAGGCCTGGTCAGGGTGCGGGGCGTTCTTGGGTATGGCGAGGCCCGCGAGAACGACTATGAATCCCCTGCCCTTCGGTCCCCTCGGGACGGGAACGACTACGAACTGGTCCGGCTTGGTCTCTATGGCGTTCTTAATCCTCGCGGTGTGATCCCAGGCTATGAGAACCTCGCCCTTGAGGAGCGGGTCGGCCATAGCATCCCACGTGGTGCTCGACGGGTGCACGTAGGGCCAGAGTTCCTTCATGTAGTTCCACATCTGGACCGCATCTGCGCTGTCGAACTCCTTGGCCTGGTAGCCGGTGTAGCTCGGGTAGATGTAACCGTGGAGGAACCTCACGAAGAGTCCCTTAGGCCCTGCTGGAAATCCAAGCTCGGGCTGTCCCTTGGCTTCTTTGAGCTTCTTGGCCCACTCGAGGAGGGCATCGTAGGTCCATTTCTCGGTTCCCTTCATGACGTCGTCCTTCGTGAGTCCGTCCGGCAGGTAGTTGAAGGCCTCCTTGTTGACCACCATGACGTAGGTGGCGCTCATCCAGGGGACGTAGACCTGCTTTCCGTTTATGGTCGCGTACTTCTCGAAGGTGCTTATGAAAGTCCTGCCCTGGAGCTTGGGCATTCCGCTCAGGTCCATGAGCCAGTCCTTTGATGACATGTAGTCCATACCGCCGTGGAGGTCGCCGATAACGTCAATGGTGACCTTGCCGGTCTTCTCCTCACCCTCAAGCCTCGTAACCATGTCGGTGTAGGATATCGGAACGAAGTTTACCTCTATGCCCGTGTCAGTTGTGAACGCCTTAAGAAGCTCATCCTTCACAAAGGCCTGCTCCTCGGGCGGGTTGAGCTGGGTGGAAAGGAAGTTCAGCGTTACCTTCTCCTGGGTTGTAGTGCCACCGGTGGTAGTGCTGGTTTCGCCACCGCCTATACATCCGCTGGCCACCACGGCGAAGGCCATGAGGCCAATCAACAACAATCCAAACACCTTTTTCATTCGGCATCACCCCTGTGCCCCAATGCTGCAAACGGCACAATTCAACAAACATAAATACGCCAAGGTATATAAGGCTTATGTTTTAGAACCACTGAAAGTGGTTGTATTACAAAAAAGTAAACGTTTCAATCAAAGCTTCAGCTTCACTGCCCTCTTCTCCTTCGAGGCTCTGTAGGCGGCAAGGATGATTGCAAGGTTCTTCTTCGCATCCTCCCCCGTTATAGGTACCGGTTCGTCCTTTAGAACCGCCCTGGCAAAGGACTCCACGATGCCCCTCACGTCCGGCCTGTCCCAATATACCTTCTCGGCCCTATCCTGGTAAACTGTGAAGTCTGGGTAAGCAGTTCTAACGTCGAGAAAGCCCTCGCTCCCAACGAGGTAGTACTTTATCTCCAGCCCGTAGGAGTAGCCCTTGGGGTTGCCCCAGCCGGCCGTGAGAACCGCCACAACACCGTTCTTGAACTCGAGTACGGCGGTACCTATGTCGTCAACAGGGAAACCGTAGATCTTGGCCCCGATGTCCGCGTAGACCTTCTTAGGCACGTTCCCCGTCAGCCATAGGAGCGAGTCAACGCCATGGGGCGCCGTGTCCATGAATCCCCCGCCGCCCGACTTCCTAGCGTCCAAAAACCAGCTCATGTCGAGGCCTTGGAGGAAGATTGGCGGCTTGACGTTCTCGGAGATCGCGTGAATGTACTCCAAAAGGCCTATCTCCCCGCCGTCGAGCATTTCCTTCGCCTTTCTGACTGGCTCTGTAAAGCGCGGGTTGAAGGGGAGCATAAGCTTGACCCCGGCCTTTCTCGCGGCCTTTATCACCTCGTCCGCGTCCTCTAAGGTTAACGCTATCGGCTTCTCAAGGAGTATGTGCTTGCCCTCCTCCGCGGCCCGTATAGCGACTTCCCTGTGCCGGTAGGTCTCGATGGCGATGTAGACCGCATCAACGTTCTCGTCCCTCAAAAGCTTCTCGTAGCTCCTGTAGAAGCGCGCACCGTACTTCTTCGCCTCGGCCATGGCCACGTCGGAGTTCGAGCCGTCGCCCGAGATGGCCACCAGCCGCGTGTGCCTTCCCCCCGCCATGGTGGAAGCGAAGCGGAGCGCGTGAGGGTGGGCGTAGCTGATGATTCCGACCTTGAGCTTCATCATACTTTCACCACCTCCCCGGTGCGGGCGCTCTCCTTGGCCCTTTCCGCGATCCTAAGGGCTATTAGAGCATCCTCCGCCGTGACCACCGGCTCTTCCTTTCCCCTGATGACGTTGAAGAAGTGCATCAGTTCACGCTCAAACGCGTCCGGGAACGTCGAGAGCAGCGGTGAGAAGCGCGGCATCTCGAAGTTCGCCTTCGCGACGCCAACGACAGGTGTATCGAGCGGTGTGTACCTTATACGTCCGTTCTTCCCTATTATGTCAACGTGGTGGTAGAAGACCCCGTAGCGCGAGGGATACGGGTACGCCCAGCTGACCTCAGCTATGCCGGTCTTCCCACCCTCGAACTCTATCATCATGACGAAGTGGTCGAAGGTTCCGTTGGCCTTCGCCTCCTCCTTTATGGCCTTTCCAACCGCGTAGACGCTTACCGGTTCGCTCTCGAAGAACCACCTCAGGAAGTCCGTGACATGGACGCCGAGATCAAGGGCAACGCCGCCGCTCCTCCTTTCGTCCCAGTACCAGTAGTCCTTTGGGAACGGCAGGTTCTGAACCTCGCTCTTTCTTATGTGCATGGGGAGGATGTTGCGCTTCTTTATGACCTCCTTCATCCCCACCCATCTCTTGTCGAAGCGCCTCACGTGGCCCACTAAGAGATGCAGCCCCTCCCTCTCGGCGGTCTTCACCATCTTTTCGCCTTCATCAACGGTTAGGGCAATGGGCTTCTCGACTATCACGTGCTTCCCTGCCTTGAGGGCCTTTATCGCTATCTCGGCGTGGGTGTACGTCGGCGTCAGAACCTCAACAACATCAAGGTCGAGGCTTAAAAACTCGTCGAGGTTTGTGAATGCCCTCGCCTTGAGGGCCTTTGCCCCCTCCTCTGCCCTCACTGCATCAACGTCCATGCACGCGACCACCCTGACGCCCTCTATGGCCTTAAGGGCGTTCTTGTGGGCGAGGTTGAATATGTTCCCGCACCCGATCACTCCCACCTTCAGTTCCATGGGGATCCCCTGAGTATATGGGAACAAAAAGTATTTAACTCTTTTCAAAATAAACCACTTTAAATGGTTGTATCCGGCGGAGGTGATTCCATGGAAGTTATCGTTGGGATTCCGAGCTACAACAATGCGGAAACGATCTCTTTTGTTGTTAAGCAGGCCGCAGAAGGCCTTAAGAAGTATTTCAACGGAGGAATTGTTGTGAATGCGGACGGGGGAAGCAAGGACGGCACCAGGGAGGCGGTTCTCAACACATCCGTCCCGGATGGAGTCGAGGTCCACAGCTTCGTCTACAAATGGCCCATCCCGGGCAAGGGCAGCGCCATGAAGGAGCTCATGGAGTTCGCGATGAAGAGGGAAGCCGACGCCCTCGTCTTCGTGGACAGCGATTTGAGGAGCATAACCCCTGAGTGGATATACCGTTTTGCAAAGCCCATTGAGGAGGGTTATGACTTCGTTGCGCCGCTCTACATAAGGCACAAGTGGGACGGGACGATAACCAACAACATTGCCTACCCCATGACGGCCTCACTCTACGGGAAGAACGTCAGACAGCCCATAGGCGGGGACTTTGGAATAAGCAGAAAACTGATGGAGGTCTATCTCGAGGATGAGGATGTCTGGAAGACCCACGTTGCCCGCTTCGGCGTTGACATCTTCCTAACGACGACTGCCATTGCGAGGGGCTTTAAGGTTATCCAGACAGCCCTCGGCATGAAGATACATGACCCCAAGGATCCGGCCGCTTCCCTTGGCCCCATGTTCAATCAGGTCGTTGGGACTCTCTTCACCCTCATGAAGAAGTACGAGAACGTCTGGAAAGGCGTGAAGGCCATAGAGGACGTTCCCGTCTTCGGCGAGCTTGAAAAGGGCGAGCCGGAGGAGGTGAAGGTTACCCTCGAACTCCTCGAGATAAAGGCCAAGGAGCTCTTCTCTAACTACGAACCCGTTCTGAAGAGGGCCCTCAGCGAGGAGACATTCAATGGGGTCAAGAAGGCCCTCCAAACCTTCGAATTCGATGACAGGCTCTGGAGCCACGTTCTCTACGATGGAGCGGTTGCCTACAGGGACGGCATCCTCGAGGAGGCCGAACCCCTCGTCCCGCTCTACTTCGCGAAGACTGCTGATTTTGTGAAGAGGACGATGGACATGAGCACGCTGGAGGCGGAAAAGCTGATAGAGGAGAGGGCGAAGGTCTTCCTTGAGGAGAAGGACTACCTGCTGGAGCGCTGGTGAAGCTCCCGAAATTCCCTCATCAGCGCTATCTCCTCCATTTTTGGAACGCTCCACGCCCCCCTATGCGTCGTCGAGAGGGCAGCCACGAGGTTCGCGAAGCGGCCTATCTTCTCAAGCCGTTCCTTTCCAATTTCCTCCCTCCCCAGAAGGCCCGAGTAATGCAGGCCCGCGAGCAGAGCCGCCATGAAGGCATCGCCTGCGCCGGTCGTATCAAGGGGCTCCACTCTGTAAGCCGGCACGTGAACTCTGACACCGCTCATAAGTTCGCTTCCCCTTTCTCCCATCGTAACTGCCACCAGCTTGAAGTCGAACTCATCAAGGTTTATCCCGTTCTCCTTGAGGTAGGTCAGCTCGGAATCGCCGAGTTTGACGATGTCGGCCAGCTTTAATGCCCTCTCAATGTCTCTCAGCATCTCCCCTTCCCTTCCGCGCCAGAGGTCGGGCCTTATGTTGACGTCGTAGCTGAGCGGAACCTTTCCCCTGAGTTCTTCAAGAACGCCGAAGAGGGTGGAGCGCGAGGGTTCTCTCGCGAAGAGAACGCTCCCGAAGTGAACGAGCTCCGCTCCCTCAAGGACATCGAGAGGGACATCCTCTGGAAGGAGGTTGAAGTAGGCGACGCCATCGTAGAGGATGAACTCGGGCTTTGCCCCCACCAGCTGGACGAAGACAACGCCTGTGTGCTTCTCCTTATCGCGGGGAATGAGGGTCTTAACGCCCTCATCCAGGAGCCTCTCAAGCAGGAAATCCCCGAACGGGTCATCTCCGACCTTGCTTACCAGCGCGCTCTCAACGCCGAGCCTCGAGAGACCGACCGCGACGTTGGCCGGAGCGCCACCGGGGTGTTTTTCAAACGCCTTAACCCCTTTCAGCTCCCCCTCTTGGAGGGCTATGAAGTCTATGAGGACTTCGCCGATTGAGACCATCATACCCATCACCAAAATGCAACCATTGAAAGTGGTTTATAACACAACGGTTATATATGCCTTTTTGCCGAGTTCCTTCAAGGTGTTGCCTCATGATAGCCGTCGTAACCTTCACAGACCCCCGCCCCACGGCCCTCTCGACCGAGCGCGAAAGGGCCCTTATGGAGAAGCACAAAGAGCTCGTGGAAGAGCTTGAAAAGGCAGGTTTTAGAGTTCTTGACGTTAATGAGAAGCTCGGGAAGTACGGAGCTTTTGAGAACGGTGAAAATTTCGGTATAGACTCGATGGGAGAGGCCCTTAAGGCCGGTCAGATGATAGCGGGAAGCGGGGCGAGCGGCATCATAGCCGGCCTCTGGCACTGGACGGAGAGCAACCTCGTGACCGCGATGGTTAGGGAGGCGAAGAGACCCCTCCTCCTCTACGCCGACGATGACCCTGCCTGGGCGGGAACGACGTGCGTAACCTCCGTTGGGGCCTCCCTCTGGGAGAGCGCCGTGAACGAGTACGCCCTCAACCACTTCAGGCTCAAAGGGAACCTCGAGAAGGTCAAGGCCTGGGCCAGGACCGTTGAGGCGGTTTCAAAGCTTTCGAGGAAGTCCCTCCTTCTCTGGGGGGCGCCCTACACGCTCGGAATGGAGCACCTCATGGACGACCTTCCGAGGCTGAAGCGCATTGTAGGCGACTTCATAATGCTCGACCAGTACGTCCTCGTGAAGAGGGCCGATAAGATGCTCTCCGATGAAAGACTGCGCGTTCGCGTTGAGGAGTTCTACGACTGGCTCCTTGAGAAGACAAACGTTAAGTTCGATGGCACGATGCTGACCCCTGAAGTCCTCAGGCGGCAGATAGGGCTCTATTTAGCGGCGAAGGAGAGTTTTAAAGGGCATGAAAACGTTTCGGCAGTCTCTATAAAGTGCCAGCCAGAGCTGAGCGAGATATATGGTGTAACCGCCTGCCTCATCCCTGCTTTCTTCCCCTTTGGCGTGGATGCGGAAGGAGAGAAGGACGTTATTCCAGCCACCTGCGAGGGCGACGTTAAGGGAACGATAAGCTCGGCGCTCCTCTTCTACCTCAGCGGAAAGCCGCCGCTCTTTGGGGACATAAAGTACGTTGATGATGAGCTCGTGATGATAGCGAACTGTGGCGCCTCATCCTTATACTACGCGAGGCTGAGCGAGAATCCGGAGGAGAATCTTAAGGCGACGACGATTCAGGGCCAGTGCCAGGGCGCGAGCGGCGGTGCCCTCACCTACAGGACTCCCAAGGATACCTTCACAGTTGCGAGGCTCGTAAGGAAGGGCGGCGAGTACTTCCTCCTCTACTTCCTCGCTGAGGGCGTTGAAATAACCGAGGAGATAGAGTCCAAGCTCAAGTGGGGCAAGCAGTGGCCGCACACGGCCATAAGGAACCCCCTCGACAAGGAAACCTTCATCTCGGCAATGGGTGCCAACCACCTCTCCCTCGTGCCCGGGGACTACACCGAGGAGGTACGGTTCGTGGCGAGGCTCTGGGGCGTCAGGGCCGTCAACCTGGAGGAGGGGAGTGAGGTCAAATCAATCCTTGGGGTGTGAGCATGAGGGTCATCCTCGCTTCGAACGGGGCATTCACTCTCACGGACGAAGAGGGGAATATGAAGAACAGGTACCACGGCTTCTACTCCCTCGATACGCGCTTCGTCCGGAAGGCAGTCCTCCGCGTGAGGCCTGAGCCCGAGTTCGTCGGGGCTTCCTCGACGTTCACAACTGCCGTCTCCCATTTCTCCATCGAGGGGAGGAGCGTACTCGTCAGGAGGAGGAGACTCGATGGGGCCTACACTGAGGAGCTTTCATTCTACAACGCCTCGGACGAGCCGCTGAGCGTTGAGGTTCTCTACACCTACGAGGCCCCGATAGAGGACATCTTTCAGGTCAGGGGCTTCATGGGGCTCAAGGAAGAGGAACCACTAAAGGGCGGGGGCTTTTACTCCAGGAAAAGTTCAGGGGAGGCGAGGAGCTTGAGGGTGGAGACGAACCTCGATAGAGAGGGCGAGACCCTCAGGGCCGGACTTGAACTCCCGCCGGGCGGAAAGGAGGTTCTTTACGTGCGCTTCGTTCCCCAGGTTTCGGGAAAGACCTCCTCGCTCCTTAGGGGCAGCGGGTGGAGGCTCAAAAACACCGTCTTCACGGGTTCGGTGACGCTCGAGGGCGTTTTTGAGAGGGCCGTCGAGAACCTCAGCGCCCTCACGCTCTCGACGGTTTACGGGCCCGTCCCCCTCGCGGGGATACCCTACTTCATGTGCCCCTTCGGAAGGGACGCGATAATAACGTCGCTCTTTCTGCTCCCGTACTACCCGGAGTACGCCGCCGGAACGCTGAGGCTCTTCGCCTCCATCCAGGGCAGGAGACACGACCCCAAGAGTGAGGAAGAGCCGGGAAAGATTCCCCACGAGTTCCGGCTCGGTGAGCTGGCCCAGTCCGGAGCGGTTCCCTTCGGCCCCTACTATGGAACCGTTGATGCCACACCCCTCTACGTTGCCCTCGCCGGGGAGTACCTCCGGTGGACGGGGGATAGGACGCTCGTAGAGGAGCTCAAACCCAACCTCACAATGGCCGTCGAGTGGATTCTACGGAACCTCGAGGACGGCTACATAACCTACACTCCGGGAATACTCGGCAACAAGGGATGGAAGGACTCGAAGGACGCCATAGTGGACGAGGATGGAAAGACTCCGGAGCCCCCGATAGCGCTCGTGGAGGTTCAGGGCTACGCATACTGGGCGCTTAAGCTGGCAGGCGAGCTTGAGATGACGGAACACGACCCCAAGGCACTCCTCAAAGAGGCCGAAGAGCTAAAGAGGCGCTTCAACCGCGACTTCTGGGTTGATGGTTACTACGCCCTGGCGCTCGACGGAAAGGGCGAGCCCCTCCGGGTGGTCTCCTCCAACATGGGGCACCTGCTCCTCACGGGGATAGCCAAGCATGAAGAGAAAACCGCGGAGAGGCTGTTCCAGTCCGATATGCTCTCCAGCTATGGAATAAGGACGCTGAGCTCGGAAGAAAAGGCCTACAACCCCTTCAGCTACCACCGCGGAAGTGTGTGGCCCCACGACAACGCGCTAATAGCCCTCGGCCTCGCGAGGATCGGCAGGACCGACCTTGCGAAGGGGCTCGCAGAGAGGGTCTTCGCCGCCGCCAAGCTCATGCCGGAGAAGGAATTACCTGAGCTCTACAGCGGTCTGGACGAGCTCGTTCCCGTTCCGAGGGCCAACTCGCCGCAGGCGTGGAGTGCTGCCAGCGTTTTTGCACTCGTTACCGCCTCACTCGGCATGGAAGCCGGGGACGAGCTGACAGTTCAGCCGGCGGAGGGAGTGAACTACCTCATCAGGGGCGTGCGGTTCAGGGGAGGGAACTACCTCATACGGGCCAACGGGGGGGTTGAGGTTGAGCACCTCTGAGCCCATCCAATTCCACTTTCAAAAGCTCCGAAGGCCGGTTCTCTCGCCTTCTCAGCGGGGCTTTGACTCGAAGAACACCTACAACCCGGCCGTTGTCAAGAGGAGGGGCACCTTCGTCATGCTCTACCGCGCTGAGGCGGAGGGCGAGAAAATAACGGGCAGGATAGGACTCGCCCTCAGCGACGACGGGGTGAACTTCGTCAAGCATCCGGAGCCGGTTATGGAGCCCGAATACGGCTGGGAGAAGGTTGGGGTGGAAGACCCGAGGGTTGTAAAGGTTGGAGATACCTACTACATGACATACACCGGCTACGACGGGAACGTTGCGAGGCTGTGCATGGCCACTTCGAAGAACCTCTTGAACTGGAAGAAGCACGGCGTTCTCTTCGACGAGTTCCCCTTCGAGAAGAACGGGAAGGCAAACTGGACGAAGAGCGGGGCAATCCTGGCCGAGAAAATGAAGTCGGGCCCGTTCAAAGGAAGATACATTATGTACTTCGGCGACTCGAACGTCTGGCTGGCCCACTCGAAGGATTTGCTCCACTGGGAGTACGAGGAACAACCTGTTCTAACGCCGAGGGGCTACCTCGTGGAGCCGGGACCCGCCCCCATGATGACCGACGAGGGGATACTCCTAATACACAACGAGGCCTTTGGGGAGGTGGGGAGCCTCGTCTACACGGTTCAGGCGGCGCTGTTTGATTTGGACGACCCGAGGAGGCTCCTATGGAGGACGGAGAAACCGCTGCTTCAGCCCGAGTTCGAGTGGGAGAAGAGAGGATGGGTGAACAACGTCGTCTTCGCCGAGGCGATGGTGGAGCACGAGGGAAGGTTCTACCTCTACTACGGCGGGGCTGACAGGTACGTGGGGCTCGCCCTCTCCGGAACCCCGGGTGGATTACCCTGAAATTTCGTATCATGTTATGCTGAAATATTGTAACCCCTCCGCCACTTTTTGACTTTTTTCTGTCTAAAAAAACTTAAAAATTCCGAACATTTTGTCATAATTAAGGCAATAACTGGAGGTGCGCTCATGGGATGGTTTGAGGAATATTTCGAGTTTGAGAGACACAGGACGGACATGAAAACGGAGATACTGGCGGGAGTTACGACCTTCATGACAATGGCGTACATACTCTTCGTGAACCCGGCGATACTGAGCGATGCCATGGGAAAGGGGGCTTTCGATTCTCTCGTCGCGGTCACTGCCCTCGCCGCGGGAATCGCGACGATAATAATGGGCATCTACGCCAAAAAGCCCTTCGCCCTCGCTCCGGGAATGGGTTTAAACGCTTACTTCGCCTACAGCGTTGTCCTCGGTATGGGCTACGACTGGCGCGTTGCACTCGCGGCGGTCTTCGTTGAGGGTATAATCTTCATCATACTGAGCGTCACGAAGGTCAGGAGCGCCATAATCCACGCCATTCCCCTCAGCCAGAAGTACGCGGTGGGAGCGGGTATAGGCCTGTTCCTCACGTTCATAGGCCTCAACGACGTCGGTCTCTTAACGGCCGTCACCAACAACGGGGTTTTGGCCTTCACCGGTCTCAACGCTTCGGCACTGATAACCCAGAAGGGACTCCTCTTCCTGTTCGGTCTGCTCCTCGCGGCAATCCTCATAGCCCTCCGCGTAAAGGGCGCCCTCCTCATCTCAATCCTCACCACGAGCATCATAGGGTGGATAACGGGCGCCGCCCCCTGGCCCGACCACATATTCTCCACCCCCACGGTGAGCTACACCTTCCTCAAGCTCGACCTCCAGGGTCTCCTCAACGTTGGGGCGCTTGGAGTTGTGTTCGCCTTCTTCATGGTTGACTTCTTCGACACTCTGGGAACGGTCACGGGCTTAAGCGCCAAGGCCGGCTTCCTCACGAAGGAGGGCAAGGTTCCCGATGCGGAGAAGGTTCTCCTCACGGACGCCATAGGCACAACATTTGGTGCCCTCCTTGGAACGTCAACCGTCACAACTTACATAGAGAGCGCTGCCGGAATAGAGGAGGGCGGAAGAACGGGGATGACTGCCCTCGTCACCGGTGTCCTCTTCCTCGCACTGGGCCTTTTCATAGCCCCGCTCGCCAGCTCCATACCTGCCTTCGCAACTGCCCCCGCGCTCGTCA
>NZ_LANF01000018.1 GCF_000966265.1 Palaeococcus ferrophilus DSM 13482
GCTTCATAAGCTACACCATAATAAAGCTCTTCAGCGGCCGCGGAAAAGAGGTGCACCCGCTTATGTACGTTCTTGCCCTCGTGTTCATAGCCTACTTCGCATACCTTGGCGGGCTCTTCTGAGCCCCTCAAAATTTTTAGAAGAGGCTTATTCTTCCCTATGCTCCTTGAGGAACTGCTTTATCACGTAGGGGCACTGCTCCTGGATGTACTGGGCGAACTCCTTTATCCTCTGCGCCGTTACCTCGTGCACGTAGTGCTCGAACTGGCAGGCATCTTCTTCGGCTATCTCCGGGGGGATCCCGAGTATGTTGGTGAAGAACTCCGTTAATAGGACGTGCTTCTGGAACGTCTCCTCAGCGATCTTTTCGCCCGCTTCGGTGAGCATAATCCTGTCGTACTTCTCGTACTCCACGAGCCCCTTATCGGCCAGCTTCTTGAGCGCGTCAACAACACTCGGAGGGCGTACTTTAAGCATCCTGGCTATGTCCTTGACGCGTATTATCCCTTTTCTCTTGTAGAGGCGATACATCGCCTCGAGATACTCCTCCTCCCTCTTGCTGATGTCCAAAACTCCCACCCGGATTAGATTTGCCTAAAGAATTTAAGTAGTTTTCGATAGCCCCGCCGGTGCGGGACACCGCAAGATTTATAAATACCCCGCAACCTTGTATAAGTTGGACGCGGGGCGGTAGCTCAGCCTGGGAGAGCGCCGGACTGAAGATCCGGGTGTCGGGGGTTCAAATCCCCCTCGCCCCACCAATTCTCCCAACGCGGTGGTAGTCTAGCCTGGTCTAGGACACCGGCCTTCCAAGCCGGTAACCCGGGTTCGAATCCCGGCCACCGCACCAGCTTCTTTCACCACAATCACTAAATAGGGGAGCATCGAATTTACCCCTTGATGCCATGATGCTCACGAAAGAACTTCTTGCCAGCCTTTTGAGGGAGGCCGAGAGGGCCCATGCCGAATACGAGAAGAGCCTCGGGAAGAGGGACGAGAACTGGCCCGAGTGGTACGCGGGGTACATAATAAAAAGACTGGAAGAGAAGGGATTGCTCAATAAGAGGGTCTGAGCGGCGGGGTCTTGCGTTTCTCTATCCTAACCCCGGCGATATTGGAAATGTAGCGTATCCTTCTCCCTTCTCCGGGCATGATGAAGGTTATGGCCTTCCCCTTCCTCCCGGCCCTTCCGGTGCGCCCTATCCTGTGGACGTAGGCCTCTGGGTTCTGGGGGATTGAGTAGTTGAGCACGTGGGTGGTGTTCTTAACGTCTATGCCCCTTGCTGCCACGTCCGTCGCGACCAGAACCCTCACGCGGCCCTCGCGAAACCTCTGGAGCGTCCTCTCCCTGGCCCTCTGGGGCATATCCCCGTTTAGAGCGGCAGCCCGGTACCCTTTCCTGTAGAGCTTCTCCGCGAGCTCCCTCGTTTCCCTCTTTGTCTGGCAGAAGACTATCCCGTAGAAGTCCTCCTCGTCTATTATCTTTGTGAGCAGGTTGAAGCGCTTGGAGTGGGGAACCTCGTAGTACTCCTGCTCGAGGGTCTCAGGTGCCAGCATCTCCCGCGTGGTCTTAACGAGCTCGTAATCGCCAAGGTAGCGCCTCGCCAGCCTGAGTATCTCCCTCGGAACCGTGGCAGAGAACATGAGGACGCGCTTGTCCTCGCCCGTGTGGCGCATTATCCTCTCGATGTCGTCTATGAATCCCATGTCGAGCATCCTGTCAGCTTCATCGAGGATGAAGTAGTCTATTCCCTCCAGCCTCAGCGTGCCCCTCTCCAGGTGGTCGAGCACCCTTCCCGGCGTCCCCACCACAACGTGGGCACTCTCTATCGCCCTTATCTGGGGACCTATTGAAACCCCGCCGTAGACGGTGGCGACCCTGATCCTCTTCCTCCCGCGGAGGCTCTTGATTTCTTCCGCCACCTGGACGGCGAGCTCGCGCGTGGGGGTGAGTATTATTGCCTGAAGACCCATATCTTCCTCAATCTTCTCGATGAGGGGGAGGGCAAATGACGCTGTCTTCCCTGTCCCCGTCTGCGACTGGCCGATGAGGTGCCCATCGCCGTTGAGGAGTCTTGGAATTACCTCCCTCTGGATGTGGGTGGGAGAATCAAAGCCCTTCCTTCTAATAGCGTGTAAAGTGTTTTCCGAAAGTCCCAATTTTTCAAAACTCATTTTTCCAAACCTACCTTTAATTCCTGGGAGAAGAGCCCGTCAGAATGGTTTTGGCGGGCCGGGGGGGATTCGAACCCCCGACCACGGGATTAAGAGTCCCGCGCTCTAACCATGCTGAGCTACCGGCCCATTGCGCCCAATGCATTGGATACAAAAAGCCTTTATAAATCTTTCGGTCACTCCCTGGGGACAGGGGAGGGAAAAGTTTATAAAGGGTTCATGGCCGATAATAATTCGGCTGCGCGGGGGTTGCCGAGCCTGGTCAAAGGCGCGGGATTGAGGGTCCCGTCCCGTAGGGGTTCGTGGGTTCAAATCCCACCCCCCGCACCAGAACTTCTCGACTTCTAAGAGCTCAACCCTCAAAGTGTTCTCTCACGCCTTTTCGCAGGTCTGAGCGTTATCACGAGCAGCGGCTCCCTGGTTCCAATGTAGAGAACCCTCTTTTCCCTGTTGATGTAAAAGTGGTATCTCCCACCCTCGATTTTCCCGAAAAATTGGCGGGGTTTCTTCCGGGCACCTGAGAGTCCCTCCAAGTTGAGGACGCACTCGTATTCCCCCTTGATGTCCTCAACGCGCTCCGCAATCTCCTCCTTCTTCAGGAGCTCCCCCTTTAGCGGCACGCACACGAGACTTTTCTCTCCGTCCGTGAAGATTATCGTGCTCCCTACCTCCAGCCTTCTCGAATGTTTAAGAAACGCGTCGAGTGCAGCGTAAATGGCCTCCGTTCTCCTCTTCCTGCTGAGCCTTTTGATGACCCTCTCCCGGGCGTGATGCGTGAGTAGCATGGGCCGGGGAGGAAAGTAAACCTTAAAAATTTGACCCCCTCAAAGCATCCCGGAGGTGGGGAAGGTGAAGGCCATCAAGGTTAGGGACAGGGATGGTGAGACCTTCCTCATGTGCCCGAGATGCGGGATGCTCTTCAAGCGCTCCAAGGACTACACGAAGCACGTGAACAAGGCCCACGCCCACCTCTTTAAGGTTGGCTCACCCTGATTTTCTTTTTCGAAAATATTTTAAGCCCTTCTCCAGACTCCTTTTGGGAGGGATAGAATTGAGGAGATGGATTTTTGGAGTGCTGTTGCTGCTGATGCTCGCCGTGCCCGTGATGGCCGGCCCGCGCAACGTTCACTACGATGTGATAATCGTAAGGAACGATAACCTTATTGATTACATAACGGCCCTTCCCTATTCTTCCGCCTTTAACATCCCCATCGTCCCCGTGAACCCCACGGGACTCGACGACCAGACCCGTGCCCAGCTCTACTCCTTCGTCCAGCTGGGGTGGAAGGAGGCCCTCATAGTGGGCAACGCGAACGCGGTGAGCGTTGAGGTTGAGAACGAATTGATGGACCTGGGTTTCAACGTAAAGCGGGTTGGGGGTGACTACCGTACCGAAACCGCCGAGAGGCTCGCCACTCACTTTTACGATAGCGCCGACCTCGTAGTGCTTGCGAGCTCGAGCGATTACGGCGCGGCACTGGTGGCGGCAAAGTTCGCGATGGAGTACCAGGACCCAATGCTCCTCACGCTCGAAAACGACCTCTCCGAGCCTGCGGAGAAGGCCCTTAAGGAGCTCAACGCCAAGCAGGTCCTCATAGTGGGCCCCGGGATATCCCCGACCGTCAAGGAGAAGCTCGAGGCGGAGGGCTACTCCGTATTCTGGTACGCCAAGAACATAGACGTCCTCCCGCCCAAGCCCGTTGAGCCGGAGAAGAATCCCTACAAGTACCTCCTAATCGGTGCGCTGCTCTCTCTGGCCCTCGCCCTCCCTGTGGTGGTGTACTACGGAAAGAAGAAGTGGAGCTCGAACGTAGTCCCCGTGGAGGTTCTCACGGAGAAGGAGAGGATCGTCGTGGAGGCGATCCTCAAGGCAGGGGGGGTCGTCAAGCAGGAGGACCTTCCGGAGATGACCGGCTACTCCCGTCCAACGATAAGCAGGATTATCCAGGAGCTCGAGAAGAAGCAGCTGGTATCGAGGGAGAAGGTGGGGAAAACCTTCACGGTTAAGCTCATAAAGGAGATAAGGATTTGAGAGGTCAGGAAGCCCTAACCGCTCATCATCCTCAGCGTCCTGGCTTCTCTTCATCCCTCTTTTGAGGATCAAAGCTCAAGGACGTCCCCCGGGTTGAGTATTACAACCTCCGCCTTCTCCCCCACGAGCCTCTTGAACTCCTCGGGGTCCTTCTCTATCGGCGGGAAGGTTCCGTAGTGCATGGGAACCACTTTTCTCGGCTTGAGGAGTTCAACTGCCTTTGCCGCCTCCTTCGGCCCCATCGTGAAGTGGCCGCCTATCGGGAGGAGTGCGACGTCAATCGGCCCGTAGAGCTCGTTGAAGAGGGCCATATCGGAGAACACGAAGGTGTCCCCGGCGTGGTATATCTTGACGCCGTCCATCTCGACGATGTAGCCGCAGGGGTTCCCTATGCTGTACTTGCCGTCGCTGCTGGAGTGCCAGGCGGGAACCTGGACGATTTTGACACCATCCACCTCCGTCGGACCGTAGTTCATGCCGATGGTCGTTATCCCCTCGTTGTTCTCGACGAGGTAGTTGGCGATATCGTATATGGCAACTATCTTCGCGCCAGTCCTCTGGGCTATGGCGACGGCGTCTCCTATGTGGTCGCCGTGGGCGTGGGTAACGAGTATTAAATCTGCGTCAAGCTCCTCGGGCTTTGCCGCGGCCTTTGGGTTGCCCGTGAGGAAGGGGTCTATGAGTATCTTCTTGCTCCCTGCTATCTCGAAGGCTGCATGTCCCAGAAACCTCACCCTGACCATTGCCATCACCTCGTGATTATACTAACTTCAAATTACTTAAACCTTTTCATGAATCCCTCCGAGTGGTAAAGGGCATTGATGTCACATTATGCTCATTAAAGGCACAATTTTGCTTTTTCATGCTTCTAAAGTTCTCTGAAGGCATCTTCGGAAAGTTTATATAGACTTTTACCGATGTGAAATACGGTGATTGTCAAAATGACGCTGGACTACTTCTTCAAGCCAAAGGCGATAGCGGTTATCGGAGCCTCAAACGACCCGCTCAAGCTTGGCTACGAAGTCTTCAAGAACCTCAAAAAATACCGCGGTGGCAAGGTCTACCCCGTCAACGTCAAGGATGAGGAGGTTCAGGGCGTTAAAGCCTACAGGAACGTGAAGGACATCCCCGACGATGTTGATCTGGCTGTTGTTGTCGTCCCGAAGCGCTTTGTGAAGGGCACCATCCTGGACTGCGGCGAGAAGGGCGTTAAAGGAATAATCCTTATCACGGCAGGTTTCGGTGAGGTCGGCGAGGAGGGCAAGCGCGAGGAGCGCGAGCTGGTCGAGATAGCCCACAAGTACGGGATGAGGATCGTCGGTCCCAACTGCGTTGGAATCATGAACACTCACAATGAGATGAACGCCACCTTCGTGATGGACGCCAAGAAGGGCAACATAGGATTCATCAGCCAGAGCGGCGCTTTGGGAGCGGGAATTATCTACAAGACCGTTAAAGAAGGTATAGGCTTCTCCAAGTTCGTCAGCATTGGCAACATGGCGGACGTTGACTTCTCCGAGTTCATGGAGTACCTGGCGGACACTGAGGAGGACAAGGCGATAGCCCTCTACATCGAGGGCCTCAAGGACGGCAGGAAGTTCATGGAGGTCGCGAAGCGCGTCACAAAGAAGAAGCCGGTTATAGTCCTCAAGGCAGGGAAGAGCGAGAGCGGCGCCAGGGCAGCATCAAGCCACACCGGTTCCTTAGCCGGAAGCTGGAAGATTTACGAAGCTGCCTTCAAGCAGAGCGGCGTTATAGTTGCTGAGACCATTGACGACATGCTCAGCATGGCGAGAGCCTTTACCCAGCCGCTCCCGAAGGGGAAGAGAGTAGCGATAATGACCAACGCGGGCGGCCCCGGAGTTCTAACGGCAGATGCGATAGACAGGTTCGGATTAAAGCTCGCTAACCTCGAGGAAAAGACGATTGAGGAGCTCCGCTCGTTCCTTCCGCCGATGGCAGCAGTCAAGAACCCAGTTGACATGATAGCCTCGGCTCGCGGGGAGGATTACTATAAGACGGCAAAACTCCTTCTCCAGGACCCGAACGTTGACATGCTCATAAGCATCTGTGTGGTTCCCACCTTCGCGGGGATGACGCCAACGGAGCACGCGGAGGGAGTCGTCAAGGCCGTTAAGGAGGTTAACAACGGAAAGCCCGTCCTCGGCCTCTTCATGGCGGGTTATGTCAGCGAGGAGGCCAAGGAAATCCTTGAAGCGAACGGAATCCCGAGCTACGAGAGGCCCGAGGACGCTGCCGCCGGCGCCTATGCGCTGGTCGAGTTTGCCAAGGCAAGGGGAGTTTTGAAGGAGGAATGAGGTGGTTTGTATGGCGAAAGTTACGGATATGGTGTTATGGGACAAGCCGGGGGAGAAGGTTCTCCTCCTCGGCAACCAGGCTATAGCAAGGGGAGCGCTTGAGGCAAACATAGCCGTTTACGCCGCCTACCCCGGAACGCCGAGCTCAGAACTGACGGACACCATGGCCATCGTTGCCAAGAAGGCCGGGGTTTACATGGAGTACTCAACCAACGAGAAGGTTGCCTTCGAGACGGCTTTAGCCGCAGCATGGAGCGGCCTCAGGGCCATGACCGCCATGAAGCACGTTGGTTTGAACGTCGCGGCAGATACCTTCCTCAGCTCGGTAGGTATGGGCGTCGAGGGCGGCTTTGTCATAATGGTAGCGGACGACCCGAGCATGTGGTCTTCACAGAACGAGCAGGACACGCGCGTCTACGCCAAGTTCGCCAACGTCCCCGTCCTTGAGCCGAGCGACCCGCACGAGGCCAAGGAGATGGTGAAGTACGCCTTCGACCTCAGCGAGAAGTTCAAGCACTTCGTCATCCTCAGGACCACCACCAGGAGCTCCCACGCGAGGGGAGACGTCATCCTCGGGGAGCTGCCTGAGGACATAAAGGAGGCAAAGAGGAAGTTCGGGAAGTTCAACAAGGACCCGAGCAGGTTCGTTGACGTCCCCTCAAACTCCAGGAAGTTCCACCCGCAGATACTCGAGAAGATAGAGAAGATCCGCGAGGAGCTCAACGACTGCCCGTTCAACTGGATCGAGGGCGACGAGAATGCGAAGGTCGGTATAATCGCTCCGGGCCTCAGCTACGCCTACGTCAAGGAAGCCCTTCACTGGCTCGGCGTCGAGAACGTCAAGGTCCTCAAGCTCGGAACTCCGTTCCCTGTGCCTTACGGTCTCCTTGAGAAGTTCTTTGAGGGCCTTGAGAAGGTTCTCATAGTTGAGGAGCTCGAGCCGGTCGTTGAGGAGCAGGTCAAGACCTGGGCCTACGACAAGGGTTTGAGGATCCCGATCCACGGCAAGGATCTCGTTCCCAGGGTTTACGAGATGACCACCAGGAGAGCCGTTACCGCCATAGCCGAGTTCCTTGGAATTGAGACCCCGCTGGACTACGGGGAGCTCGACGCGAAGTACAACAAGGCCCTTGAGCTCGTTCCTCCAAGGCCGCCGAGCCTCTGTCCCGCCTGCCCGCACAGGAACAGCTTCTACGCCATAAAGAAGGCCACGCACTCGAGGGGAATATACCCGAGCGACATAGGCTGTTACACCCTCGGTCTGCTGCCGCCCCTCAACGCGGTTGATACGACCGTCGCGATGGGTGGTTCAATAGGCATCGCCCACGGGCTGGAGATAGCGCAGCACGGTTCGATAAGTGAGGAGCAGAGGAAGAAGGAGAAGAAGGTGGTCGTTGCTACAATCGGTGACTCAACGTTCTACCATACCGGGCTTCCGGCCCTTGCGAACGCCATATACAACCGCTCCAACGTTCTCGTAGTTGTCCTTGACAACCTCGTAACTGCGATGACCGGTGACCAGCCCAACCCAAGCACCGGCCAGACCCCGCACGGCATGGGTAAGAGGATACCCATCGAGGACGTCGCCAAGGCCATGGGTGCCGACTTCGTGGCAGTGGTTGACCCCTACGACATAAAAGCCACCTACGAGACGGTAAAGAAGGCCCTCGAAGTTGAGGGAGTCAGCGTCGTTGTCTCAAGGCAGGTCTGTGCCCTCTACAAGATAGGCCAGATGAGAAGGAGAGGCGAGAAGTGGCCCATCTACTACGTTGATGAGGAGGCCTGTACTGGCTGTAAGATATGTATCAACGCCTACGGCTGTCCCGCTATCTTCTGGGACGAGGAGAAGAAGCAGGCGAGGATAGAGCCCAGCATGTGCTGGGGCTGTGGTGGATGCGCCCAGATCTGTCCGTTTGGAGCCTTTAAGCCCGTAGAGGAGGGAGAGGAATGAAGGAGTACAACATAGTCATCACGGGTGTCGGCGGCCAGGGTGTTCTGACAGCTGCGAACATCCTCGGATGGGCCGCCCTTCACGCCGGCCACAAGGTGAGGATGGGTGAGGTTCACGGAATGAGCCAGCGCTTTGGTAGTGTTGTCTCCTACGTCCGCTTCGGCGAGGAGGTTTACGGTTCGATGGTTCCGGAAGGGAAGGGTGACGTCATCCTCGCCTTCGAGCCGGTTGAAGCTCTCCGCTACATTAACTACCTCAAGGAGGGCGGAATGGTCGTCGTTAACACCAAGCCCATCGTTCCGGTCCAGGTCTCGATGGGCAAGGCCCGCTATCCTGAGCTCGACGAGATAAAGAAGATCGTAGAAGAGGACTTCAGGGCGAAGTGGATAGGCTTCAACGCCGAGGAGCTTGCCATGAAGGCGGGCCACGTAGTTACCACCAACACCGTTCTCATCGGAGCGCTCACGCAGATTCCGGAGTTCCCCCTGGATGAAGACCACGTCAGGGAGGTCATAAGGCTCAGCGTTCCAAAGAAGGCAGTTGACATGAACATGAAGGCCTTCGACCTCGGAGTAGAGGCGGCCAAGAAGATTCTGGGGCTCTGAGGCCCCTACCACATTTTTAGCATTCTGTTGTGACTTTTTGTAATTCTTAGCAAAAGTAGGGAGGAGAAAATTCAGAACTCCCAGCCTTCCGTGAGTCCGTACTTCTCGAGTTCCCTTACGAGCTTCTTAACGGCCTCCCAGGCGTCGTGCTCGCTCTTGGCTCCCGAGCATACGATTTTGCCCGAGCTGAAGAGGAGTATAACGGCCCTTGGGGTCTTAACGCGGTAGATAACGCCGGGGAACTGTTCGGGCTCGTACTCACAGTTGGGAAGGGCGAGGGCCACGGCATCGAGGTTGAACTCCATCCCTATGTCGCCGCTAAACACCATGTTCTGGATGTCAATCTGGGGCGCCCTCGCGAACTTGGCACCTATGCCCTTGAGCATGGTCGTGAGCTTTGAAACGGCGTTCTGTATGTCATCAACGCTTTTCGCTCCGGTGACGACGAGCTTGCCAGAGCTGAAGACAAGAAGGGCCACCTTTGGCTCATCGAAGCGGCAGATGATTCCCGGGAACTCCTCGGGGTTGTACTTAGAATTGGGGCATATCTCTATGACCTTCTCGAGATCCAGAGAAGTGAAAAGGTCCACAGAGGCCACGATGTTCTCAATCCGGAGCTTTACCTTGCTCATGTCTATCACAAATTACACCTCCCCTTCGTGGGTTTAAAAACCCTTTATAAATGATGCCCCAGAGGTTTTTAAAGGTTTAGGTTCTAGGTGGTGTTGATGGTCATGTGGTTCCGTGATCCGGGACGAGCGGAGGATGCATTGCCCCACTACTTCTCAATTCTTGAGGGGGAGGAGGCACCCAACTTTCTCAACGCGAAAAAGATTGGGGTTAATTTCAGGAGGAAGCAGCCGCTCGAGGAGCTTTGGAAGCTTCACAGAGAGGGTATGGAGCGGCTGAGGGAGAACGACCTTGAGGAAAAGCCCGAAAAGAACCTCCTCGACCTGAAGGCAACCATAGCCAACAAGCTCCTTGAATCCTGCACTCTCTGTGAGATAAAGTGCCGTGTGAACCGGAAGGAGAGTATAGGCTACTGCCGCGTGAAAGAGAGCCTCGTCGCGAGCGACTTCCTCCACTACGGTGAGGAGCCCGAGCTGGTGCCGTCATACACCGTCTTCTTCTCCGGCTGCAACTTCCGCTGCGTCTTCTGCCAGAACTGGGACATAAGCCAGTACCGCGTTGGGGTCGAGCTCCCCCCGGAGTTCATGGCCATCAAGATAGAGGAGGCCTTCAAGAGGGGGGCGAAGAACGTGAACTTCGTTGGAGGGGAGCCGACGCCTAACCTGCCATTCATTCTCGAAACGCTGAGGCACGTTAGTGCCCCCATCCCCGTTGTCTGGAACTCCAACATGTACATGAGCGAGGAGGCGATGGCGCTTTTGGATGGTGTGGTTGATGTATACCTCGGTGACTTCAAGTGGGGGAATGATGACTGCGCCATAAGGTACTCAAGGGTTCCCTTCTACCGGGAGATCGTTACGAGGAACTTCCTCCTTGCAAAGGGACACTACAGGGCCGAGTTCCTTATAAGGCACCTCGTCGTTCCCAATCATCTGGAGTGCTGCACGAGGCCCGTCCTTGAGTGGATAGCAGGGAACCTCGGCAAAAGGGTGAGGGTCAACGTGATGTTCCAGTACAGGCCGGAATACCGGGCCATGGGGTATGATGAGATAGCCAGAACGCTGGAGGGAGAGGAGATGGAAAAAGCCGCGAGGATCGTGGAGGAGCTGGGCCTCAGGAACGCGCTGGTTGGTTAGGTTTATAAACTTCCCCTATGAATTTCGAGGGGTGAGAGTTTATGAAAAACACGCTCGTACTCGTGAGAACGGACAGCTTTGACAAGGCCATGGTGGCCCTCGCGGATTTAACCAGGTACGGTGGAATAAAGATTCTGGGAGACCCGAGGATAATCCAGCCGGCCATTTCTGATTGGGCGTTCGAGAAGGTAGTGGGTGAGAAACCCCGCAAAAAGCCCAAAGCCCATGTGGTTGCCCAGATAGACCTTCCGCCCGCCAAGGCAATCGGGCGGTTGAGGAAAATCCACCCCCCAGCGCACGTTATAGTCATCCCGCCGGAGAGCCCGGCCCATGAGGAAATCATGCGCCTCTGGCCAACCCTCGAGAAACTCAGGGGCTTCCACAAGCCCAAGGTAGTGTCAAAAGAGGAGGAGAACGAGGAAGCGGAGGAGTGATCACTTCTTCTTCCTCTTCTTGATGCGTATGTTGGCAATATCCCCGAGCGTTGGCTCGTAATCCCTTGGGATGTTCGCCTTCTCCATCTTCGGCGCTTCCGTGCTCTCGAGGAGCTTTATCCCGAAGTACTTCTCGAGCTTCCTCGCCTCGTCTATGGTTGGCGCGTAATCCCCGTGGGCTATCCTCTTGAGCAGGTTGGTGGAGAGGCCGACCTTGTGGGAGAGCTGCTCGTAGGTGAGCCCGCTCTTCTGAATGGCCTTCCTGACCCTCTCGGCGTAGTCCTCCACTATCTCCTCTGTGTACGTGGGCCTCGGGGTTCTGGGCCTCTGGGGGGTCTTGGGCCTTGGCTTGGGCGTGTACCGCCGCCTCGGCTCCCTGCCTGTGGGCATCGGACTCCATGTTCCCGGTTTTTTCTTGGAGTACCTCTCATAACAGCGGTTGCACACGAGGAGTTCTGCCCCTTCGATCTTCACTGTGTGTCCGGGTCCCCTTATTTCAGCCCCGCAGATTTCACAGATCTTTGGCTTAGCCTTCGCCATCACTATCACCTTCTCTGATTTGTACTCTGAAGGCGCGTTTTTAAAGTTGTGGGCAAAGGATTTAAACCCCTCCGGCGGAGGCTTATTTGCCATGGAAGTGAAGGTAGAACCGCTGGATGAGTGGAACGAGGAGGTACTCAACCAGCTTATACAGATTTACATGAGGGGCTACGAGGGACTGCGCGAGTACGGCGGAGAAAACGTCCCCTACGCCCGCCGTTATCTTAGCTGGTGCTGGAGAAATGGCAAAATCTTCGTTGCGCGGATCGGTGAAAGGATAGTAGGATTCGCGGTCTGCATGAGGGACTGGGAGCATGCCCTGAGGGGCGAGAAAGTGGGGTACATAGGCGAGTTCGTGGTTGACAGGGAGTACCAGGGACACCGCATTGGCAGGAAGCTAATGGAGGCGTGCCTCAACTACCTCAAGGGCTCAGGCAAGGTGGTCCTCGAGGTGGGGGAGAAAAACGAGAACGCCATCCGCTTCTACGAGCACTGGGGCTTCCGGAGGCTCAAGAAGGACGGTAAGTGGATAGTAATGGTCAGAGGAGATTGACATTTTCATGTTAATTGCAGACCGCAACCATTTTAAAGATGCCGCCAACATAACAATGGATAAGGGTTCTGGGTGAACGCAAAATGCCAAGCTACATCGTTGTTGGCGGCCAGTGGGGAGATGAAGGAAAAGGTTCTGTGATAGCCTACCTCGCAACCAAGGACGAACCGGAGGTAATAGCGCGCGGCGGCGTTGGCACGAACGCTGGCCACAGCGTCTTCATCCATGGCAAGAAGTACGCGGTGAGACAGCTTCCAACGGGCTTCATGCAGAGGGAAGCGAGGCTTCTCGTCGGTGCGGGCGTCCTCGTTGACCCGGGGGTCTTCTTCCGCGAGCTCGAGCACCTAAAGGACTTTGGCGTTGCCTCAAGGGTGGGTATAGATGCGCGCTGCGCTATAATCGAGGAAAAGCACAAGGAGCTCGACAGGACGAACGGTTATCTCCACGGCAAGATAGGAACAACGGGAAGTGGCTGCGGGCCTGCAAACGCGGACAGGGTCATGAGGACGGCGAAGCTCGCGAAGGATATCAAGGAGCTTGAGCCCTACCTCACGGACGTAGCGGTGGAGGTTAACGACGCGCTCGATGAGGGCAAGCTCGTCCTCGTTGAGGGAACGCAGGGCTTCGGGCTGAGCCTCTACTACGGCACCTACCCCTACGTCACCTCCAAGGACACCTCCGCCTCGGCGATAGCTAGCGACGTTGGAATCGGACCGACGAGGGTTGACGACGTCATCGTTGTCTTCAAGAGCTTCCCGACGAGGGTTGGGGCCGGCCCCTTCCCGACGGAGATGTCTCAAGAAGAGGCTGAAAAGCTCGGAGTCGTCGAGTACGGGACCGTTACGGGAAGGAGAAGGAGAGTAGGCTGGTTCGACTTTGACTTTGCACGCTACTCCTCCAGAATTAACGGCGCGACTATGCTCGCCATAACGATGCTCGACAAGTACGAGAGGGGGGCCTTCGGTGTTACGGACTACGACAAACTCCCGAAGAGGGCCAAGGAGTTCATCGAGGAGATAGAGGAGAGGGTCGGCGTTCCCGTTGGCCTGATAAAGACGGGGCCCGAGCTCGAGCATATAATTGACAGAAGGGAGAACCTTTAATGGAATCTCCCGAAAAGACCTGCCTTTTCCCCTTTACCCCTTCCCACTGGTGGATTTCAGAATTAGGGGTTAACGTAAGGGGCACGTTGGATTGCTGAAACCTCTCAGAAAACTGCCCCTCGAAAAGGGGAAATCCCCGCCTGTTGGGAGTTTGTTGGGGTTCTGTCTTTCCCTTTACCCTTTCAAACGGATTCCCGTCTGTGGGATTATTCGGCCCCCAGACAGCTCTCCCTCCGGGCGATGGTTAGGCTGGCTGATTTCTGATTACGGGGGTACCTTAGGGGGCAAGAGTCCTTGCTGTGACTTACCCGACTCCCGCCCCCAGATGGAAAGGCTTTTATTTCCTCCCCCTCCCATTCTATTGGATGCGGGCCGGTGGCCTAGTATGGATAGGGCGTCGGCCTCCGGAGCCGAAGGTCGCGGGTTCAAATCCCGCCCGGCCCGCCATAACTCGTGGATCAGGAGTTTCTCCTCCCAGAAAACTCATGAACAAAAGCGCTGCCGCCTCAAAAAAGGCCGATTTTGAGAAGTCGTTCCCCTCAATAAAAGCCAGAACAAACTCGCTCACGGTTATGGTGACCCTTTTCCTCATGCGTTCCACCACCTGCTTACATAGTATGCATATAATCATACGTTTTAGCCGATGGTCATATAAATTGTGCGGTAAACTTGATATGGGAACTTTCACCAAGAAGTCTCTCCCACTATGCGGCCCTCAAATCATACCGTTCCAGCATGATCCACTGGACTACCGGGGACTGGAGAGCCAGCGCCCTATCCATACTAGGCCACCGGCCCACGCCCAACAACTAGTTCTTGGCGAAATCCTTTCCCCTCTCTACTCTCGTGGGAGTCCACTTCTCTTCGTCATTTCTCTCGTAACCATGTAGTTACTCACAACGTTTTTATTTTCCAATGATAATATCACTCTTGGTTGATGCTCACATGGGTATGAAGATCAAACCAGGGCACATTATAAAAAGTGCAAAACTGAAAGAGCCTTTTCTTGTGGAGATAGTGCAACAAGTAGGTGGCACAGTAAAACTTGCAGGAGCATACCTTGAGTCACGGGAACCTGACTACCTCATCTTCACTGAAGACGAACTGGCAGACATGACTATAATAGAAAACCCCTTAGATTTCAAAGGCGATCCAGAGGCGGTGGCACTTGCAATCGAGGGAGAAAGATATCATTTCGCCGCTCTTTACGATCCAATACTCGCGGTGAGTGTATCGAAGATAGCTCCCCTACCCTTCCAGATAGACGCAGTTTACAATCACATCCTCAAGAACCCAGAAATACGCTTCCTCCTTGCCGATGATCCCGGTGCAGGAAAGACCATTATGGCAGGTCTCGTGATAAAGGAACTCAAACTCAGAGGGCTCGCGGAGAGAATCCTCATTGTTGTTCCAGGGCACCTCGTACCACAATGGCGGCGTGAGATGAAGGAGAAGTTCCAAGAAGAATTCCAGATTATCAATAGGGAAGTGTTCAAAACAACCACAGATGTATGGAGACGCGAAAAGCAAGTAATAGCCTCAATAGATTTCCTCAAGCAGGAGGATATCATCAAAAGCCTCGAAAACGTGGACTGGGACCTTGTGATAGTGGACGAAGCCCACAAGATGGCCGCCTACCGCTTTGGGAAGAGAGTACGCCGTACAAAGAGGTACAGAGTCGGTGAGGTACTCTCAAAGAACTCAACCCACATGCTCTTTCTCACGGCTACTCCTCATAAAGGGGATCCCGAGAACTTCCGTCTTCTCCTTGACCTATTAGTTCCAGGCCTTTTTAGTGACAAAGAAATATTACACGAAGCCATACAACGGGGTGAAAATCCCATATTCCTCAGGCGCATGAAGGAAGACCTCGTGGGATTTGACGGAAAACGACTGTTCAAGCCGAGATACCCTCATACCGTGACCTTCAGACTCACGGACAAAGAAGTCCGCCTTTACAATGAGCTCTCAAAGTATCTCCACTACCAGTACACGGTCCTTGGAGGCAACAGAAGAAGCATAGTCTTCCCGCTTGTGATATTCCAAAGGAGATTTGCATCGAGTGTATATGCTCTCCTCCAGTCCCTCAAGCGTAGAAAAGCTCTTCTCCAGGACCGCCTGCAGAGCGGAGAACTTGAAGTGAAACCCATTCAGCTTCAATTCGAAGATCTCATTGAAATTGAAGACGAGGAAGAGAGAAAACGTTGGGAAGCTGAACGGTGGATGGAAGGGGTCATCCTAACCAGACGAAAGGACCGCCTAAAGGCGGAGATACAAACTCTAAACGAGCTTATCAGGATGAGCGAAGAACTGATAGCATTGGAGGAGGAAACGAAGCTCAAAAAACTCAAAGAAACCCTTGAAACAATCAAAAGAGATCACGGAGAAAAAGAAAAGATCCTCATCTTTACTGAGTTCAAAGACACCCTCGAGTACCTCGTAAATAAACTCCAAGAATGGGGGTATACTGTCACATTTATCCATGGCGAGATGGACATGGAGACTAGACTTCAGCGGGAGAAAGACTTCAATGACTGGGCTCAGGTCATGGTAGCCACAGAGGCTGCCGGAGAGGGAATAAACCTCCAATTCTGCCACCTTCTCATAAACTACGATATCCCATGGAACCCCAATCGGCTCGAGCAGAGAATAGGAAGGGTGCACCGTTACGGCCAGAAATACCCAGTTCACATCTTCAACTTCGTGGTGGAGAACACAAGGGAGGGCATGGTTCTCCAGAGGCTTCTAAAAAAGATAGAGGAGATACGCAAAGCATTAGGAGACAAGGTCTTTGATGTCATTGGCGAACTCCTCGATGGTGAAAACCTCTACCAACTCCTCTCTGAGGTCGCCATCATGCTTAGAGACCCCGACACGGTTTTGAGAGAAGAAGAACCATCCCTAAAACCCGAAGAGATAACGAAAAAAGCCGAAGAGCTCCTCGCTGAAAGCCTCGCGACTAAACATATAGATCTAACCAAGATAATGCAACTCCTCGAAAAAGCCGAGGAGAACAAGCTCTCTCCGGAATACCTCGAACTCTTCTTCCTCAAAGCCATGAAGCGCCTCAATGCAAGGGTGAGAGAGAAAGAACCCCACGTCTACTCCATCGAGCGGACACCGAGGGTTCTCAGAGAGCTCGCAGAGAGAAAACGCTACGGCGTTGTCGAGCGCTCTTACAGGGCAATAACCTTCGACAAGAAACTATCAGATAAAAGGGATGGCCTCGAGTTCGTCTCCTTCGGCCACCCCCTCTTTGAGGCCCTCCGCGAATGGGTGCAGGAAGAGCACCTCAAAGAGCTCCAGCGTGGAGCGGTATTCTACGACCCCAGAAACCGGCTTCACGGCACCGTCTGGTTCTTTGAGGGTGAGGTCAGGGATGGTTCCAACAAAACTGCGGGAAAGACACTCGTGGCGGTATATGATGACGGCGAAGATTTCGAGATCATAGACCCCAAGATAGTGTGGGACCTCGAACCGGCAAAAGATGCTCCCGAAGTAAACACGGACTTCAAGCGCAGGGAAGACGCTATGATATACGCGAGGAAAGCCCTTGACGGCTACAAAAACCAACTCCTCAAAGAAAGGAAAAGGCAAGCGGAAATAAAGAGAAAGTACGGAATAAAATCACTACGGAAGCTCATAGATGACATAGACTTCAAGCTTGCAGAGTACGAACTCCTGCCCCCAGATGAAAAGAAAAGGTATGCTCTTACAATAAGAAACCTTGAGGAGAGGTTGAACCGCTACAGAAGGACACTGGAAGAACTCCCCGAAAAAATAGAGAGGGAAACAAGCCTTGTAGTTAGACCACCTGTCTTCATAGGGGCCATTTATGTACTCCCCAGAGGGCAGATGGGCGAAGACCCGGCTATTGAGGAGATTGGAATGCAGATAGCGATGGAGTACGAAAGGAAGCACGGAAGGGAGCCAAAGGACGTATCGAAAGAGAACCTCGGCTATGACATCTACTCAGAGGGGAACGGTGAAAAGAGGCATATCGAAGTGAAGGCGAGAGCACGTCTCGGAGACGTTGAACTCACCTGGAACGAGTACGTGACGGCGAAGAGACTCCGTGACAAGTACTGGCTCTACGTTGTTGCGTACGCAGCCGAAAAGCCGACCCTCTACATTATCCGTGATCCCGCTCATACACTCAAGGTCGTTGAGAAGTACGAGATCAGGTTCAAAGTCCCGCTTGAAGAATGGAGAAAGAAGGGTAAAAAGGTTGAAGTCTGAGGAGGCGATAGAATGGAGGACAAACGCTTTATTGAGGTCGCTTTTCCGGTCAAGGCCGTGAGTGAAGAGTCCGCAAGGGAAAAGAACATAAGGCACGGCCACATCTCAACACTCCACATCTGGTGGGCAAGGCGCCCGCTAGCTTCGTCACGAGCCACAAACTACGCCGCACTCATTCCGGCACCAAAAAACGAAGCCGAAATCGAGAGAAACAAGAAGTTCATAGGGAAGCTCTCGAAGTGGGAGAGTTCCCTTGACGAGGAAGTTATACGAAAAGCCCGTGAAGACATACTGGAGTACTTCAAGCAGATACGGGACGACCAGAACCAAGAGAGGCCGAGGGTTCTTGACCCCTTTGCGGGTGGTGGCTCAATCCCGCTCGAAGCCCTCCGCCTCGGGCTTGAAACGTACGCAATGGACTATAACCCCGTTGCTGTTCTCATTCTGAAGGCCATTCTTGAGTACCCCCAGAAGTATGGAAAGAAAAAGAAGGGTGCACTCGACGAGTGGGTCTCCGGAAAGAAAGAGGAGAAGAACTACGACCTCGTGAGGGACGTCAAGAAGTGGGGCGAGTGGGTTCTTGAGGAGGCAAGAAAGGAGCTTGAGCGCTTCTATCCCAAGGACGATGACGGGTACATCCCTGTTGGCTACATTTGGGCGAGAACAATAAAGTGCCAGAATCCCGCTTGCGGTGCCGAGATACCCCTTATGAGACAGTTCTGGCTCGCAAAGAAGAACAACAAGAGGGTGGCCCTGTACCCGTACGTCGAAGGGAATGAAGTGACGTTCAAGATAGCGGGAGATGGCTACGAGCCGATGCCAGAAGACTTCGACCCGTCAAAAGGCACCGTGAAGGGGGCAAAGGTCACCTGTCCGGTCTGCGGCATGACTCACGATGCGAACACGACCAGAAAGCTCTTCCGTGAGGGGAAGGCCGGCCAGAGGATGGTGGCCGTTGTTCTGTACCACCCAGAGAAAAGGGGCAAAATCTACCGCCTACCAACGGAGAAGGATATCCAAGCGTACGAGGAAGCGAAGCGGTACCTTGAGGAGAAGAGAGCAAAGCTCATGGAAGAGTGGGGAATTGATCCAGTTCCTGATGAACCGTTACCGCCCAAGGGTACGCTTGGTTTCAGGGTTCAAAACTATGGAATGACAAAGTGGGGGGACCTCTTCAACGATAGGCAGAAGCTTGCACTGATAACCTTCGTTGAGAAAGTACGGAAAGCGTACGAAAATATGCTCAAAGAGGGCTATGATGAGGGGTATGCGAAGGCGGTGGCGACTTATCTGGCACTTACTGTGGATAGACTTATATACTTCCATAATTCCTTGAACACTTGGCAGGCAGAATATGAGAAGACTCGGGGAATATTCTCAAGAGGCACCATGTCAATGACTTGGGATTATACTGAACTTCAACCGGTTGGTTCGAGCGCAGGAAGCTGGGAAAGTATTTTTGAGGATGTTCCTTCCGTTATCGAGAATTGCAATCCTGAGATAACAAGGCCATCAACGGTTATCCAATCATCAGCAACATCACTCCCCTTCCCAGACAACTACTTTGACGCCGTCTTCACTGACCCACCGTACTACGATAACGTACCTTACTCTTACCTCAGCGACTTCTTCTACGTCTGGCTCAAGCGTACTCTTGGAGAACTTTATCCCGAGCTATTCATGACTCCTCTCACACCAAAGAGCAAGGAGCTCGTTGCTTACACCCAGAATCAGGACTGGGAGGCCGCAAAAAGGTACTTCGAGGAAGGAATGAAGCAGGCTCTCAGAGAAATTCACCGCGTTCTCAAGCCGAACGGAATTCTCGTGCTCGTATATGCTCACAAGACTACTGAGGGATGGGAAACCCTGATAAACTCCCTCCTTGACTCTGGTTTGGTACCAACGGCTTCTTGGCCACTCCACACTGAGAGAGCTACCCGACTCAGAGCCAAGGAATCAGCCGCCCTTGCATCGTCAATCTACATAGTTGCCCGTAAAATCAAGAAAGAGGGCATTGGCTGGTTCGATGAGGTCAAGAAAGAGCTCAGAGTAACGCTTGAGAAGAAGCTCGACCAGCTCTGGAAGGAGGGCATAAGCGGTGCGGACTTCTTCATCTCAGCCATAGGCTCGGCCATCGAGGTCTTTGGTAAGTACGAGAAGGTTCTCGACTACGAGGGCAACGAGATAAGGGGCGACAGGCTCCTCCAGCTCGTGAGGGACATTGTGAGCGACTACGCCATAAGGCAGGCTCTCAGGGAGGACATCTCCGCCGAGCTTTCTCCGCTTACAAAGTTTTACGTGCTCTGGCGCTGGACGTACGGCGAGGCGAAGGTGGCCTTCGACGAGGCGAGAAAGCTGGCGACGTCGGTCGGCCTTGACCTTGAGAAGGAGTGGAATAGGGGCTTCATCGTGAAGGAGAAGGAGTTCATCAGGGTTCTCGGCCCGCAGGACAGGAAGCTGAAGGAGATAAAGGGCAACGACCTCATTGATGTACTCCACAAGGCCTTGCTCCTCTGGCAGGCGAACAGGAAGAGGGAGATGGTCGGTCTGCTCGCAGAGACTGGCTGGGGTGAGAAGGATGCCTTCTTCAAGGTGGCCCAGGTCATCAGTGAGGTTCTCTCAAAGGACAGCAAGGAAAAGAAGCTCCTTGATGGGTTCCTGGCCGGAAGGGAGCACATAAGGAGGGCTATTGAGAAGGGAGACTACTCGCTGTTCAACGGTGAGGAAGAGCCGGAGAAGCAGGCGACGATTGAGCGGTTTATAGGGAGGTGAACTCGAAACTTTTATATACTTTTTTGGACGTACCCCATTATGGGGGATGTCCAAAAATGCTGTTTGATGTCTACCCTAAGACATCAATAGGAGAGTTGTTTGGGCGAAAGGCCGAGTACCTGAGTTTTCTTGATGCGATAGAAAAAAGAAGGAATTTTTTCATAATTACCGGTCCGAGGAGAATAGGGAAAACAAGTTTTCTTTATGCCGCGCTCAATGAACTTGAGGGGGAATATGGCATCCCTTATGCAGTAATTGACGCAAGGGCTGCTACATCTGTGAACTCTAAATATCCTCAGAGGGTTATTGCCGAGCGTTTGTACAAAGCAATAGTACGAAAGGGATTTATAGGTGGTATTATCTCCAGGATAAAGAGTATAAACCTCGAAGGGGTCGGGATTGACCTCCAGGAGGAAAATTTCGATATTATTGACGTTTTCTCGGCGATAAACGAGGGGAATGAGCTCGCTGTGATAGCCTTTGACGAGGCCCAGTATCTCAGATTTTCGAATGAAGATCTCACAAAGCTCTTTGCGTGGATTCTTGACAATCTCCACAATATCGTGCTCGTGGTTACTGGTTCCCAAGTTGGTGTTCTTGAGAACTTCCTCCGCCTTGATGATGGTAATTCCCCATTATACGGGAGATACGAGGTAAGAATCAACCTGCCACGTTTCAACCCTTCTGAGAGCCTTGAATTTCTGAGAAGAGGATTTGAAGAGTATGGAATGGATGTGAACGAACGTGAGCTTCTTCCAGTAGTGAATACTCTCGACGGGGTTCCCGGATGGCTTGTCCACTATGGAGCACACCGAATTGATGGACTCACAAACGACGAGGCCATAGAGAAGGTACTTGAGAAGGCCATGAAGTATGTACAGACGGAGTTTGAAGAGCTGGATAAGCTTTCTCCCAGATACAGAACTGTAATCAGGGCAATAGCCCATTTGAGTGAGGACAAAGGCTATGCAAGATGGGAAAATATCAAGAGGTTTGCTGAGGGAGAGTTAGGAGAAGGAATAGATGAGAAGTCAATGAGAGGATATTTATCAAAACTCATGGACTACGGTTTTGTGGAAACGATTGGATATGGAAAATACAGAATCCCCGATCCGGTCATGTATCGGGTTTTCAAGAGAATGTAATTGTACATTTCTGGACATACCCCATTATGGGGTTCCTCTCAATTCTTTTGGCAGGTACACAACTGCCCAGTAGCCTTGACATGTTGTAGTGGACTCATGACTATTTTTGTTGGCATTCTAATGAATTACCTTGTGAAGATTCCTCATGACTTATCCTATTTACTTTACGCAAGTGGGGAGAGGAGAAAAGATTTTATTGGGCAACGTTTGTAACACAAAGAGGGTGAGTGGCCACTGAAAGAAACAGTAGGTCTTGCTGCTGGATTTGTTGTGGTAATGTTGTTCGCAACGGCCTGGCAGTCTGGACTCATGTACCACTATGAGGCGGGGCACCAAGAGAAGGTACCAGTTCCTCTGAGCTTTTCCAACGACTCCAGCACTTCAACCGCCGCTATTGAAGTGGAGAGCACCCAAACAAGTACTTTTTCTGAGGAGCCCACGACGAAAACCTCTACAGTGTCAGAGACAGAACCCTCCCAAGTCAATCTGAGTCAGGAAGAGATTATCCGAGTCAATAGGAGTATCCAAAACTTTACTCAAAGCTTATGGGAGGGCATATCCAAGTACGGTTACGATAACGTTACACTCACTCTGGCGACATCCATTGCATCTCTGCCACTGGTTCCCGAGTGCGAGAATCTCTCAGGATATAGGAACCTGAGTGTGTACAATGAGAGAGTCTCAAACCTCACCGTGGCACTTCATAAGTACAAGAACCTCGCAGAAGGCTGTCCAAGGACTACGGTGTTGAACTGCCTTACTTGAATGACAGGGAAATCGGAAGACTGAAAAATGCCCTCAGGCCCTCTCAAGTTGAAAATATGCTCATGGCCTGCTCCTTCGTTCGAGACTACAACAGGCTCGTCATAGCAGCGGGGCGGGTAACTCTTGGAGACGAGAGCACGTACACAGAATTCTACGAGAGGCTCTTCATAGTGGGAGTAGAACTCATCTTCATGAAGGAGAACGTCGCTTACAAGGTTTCGTACAAGCTCGTCGGCAATATTATGTGGAAAACTCACCTCTTTCGTGTGATATATTACCTTGGAGGAAGCACTGCCCTCAAGACTGTCATGAGTATCATGCACTGGGAAAGTAGAGGCCTCATAAACAAGTATTTCGACACCTTCAACGAGAACCCAGAGAAGATGGAGGAACTTATCTCAAACATTGACGATCCCAGCTGGATTTATGACCAAGTGAGTTCAGTAAAGGAGCTCCTCGAAAACAAGACCACAGAACTCATAGGGAACAAGACTGACCTTGTGAACAAACTCAAGGGTTTCCTCGGGTCGGATGGAGGGTGAGTAACCGGAAAACCCAAATACTCTGTGGTGTATAGGATTCGGAGGTGTAACCATGGAGCTGAAGCCGTTTTATCAGATCGCCATTCCCCATGAGGATATAAAGGAAGGAAAGTTCACTCTCGACACTTTCGCGGCAGATCTTTGGAGTGTGTACCAAAATAAGGGGCCTGAAGATTACAGGAATCCCCAGCTCTTCTGGGAGAGGACATATATCACAAAGGGCCTGAGTGATCTCATTGAAATAGCGAGAAAGCGGCTTATAGATGGTACAGGCGATGCGGTAATTCAGCTCCAGACGCCGTTTGGTGGGGGTAAAACTCATTCGCTCATAGCACTTTATCATAAGGCCCTTGAGTGGGGAGCGAACGTTGTTGTTCTGGATGGTACTGCCTTTGATGCAAAAGAAGTAATCCTCTGGGAGGAGCTCGAGAGACAGCTTACGGGCAAAGTAGGCCTTCTCAAAGGAGATGTTGCCCCAGGGAAGATAAAGCTTTCAGAGCTCCTTGAAGAGAGGGCCCCAGTACTGATTCTCGTTGATGAGCTCCTTGAGTACATGGTAAAGGCTGCTGGTATTACCGTTGGGGAGACTACCCTCGCTGACCAGACCCTTGCATTCGTTCACGAGCTCACAGAGGTTGCAAAGTCCACTGATAAGGTTCTGCTCGTTATGACACTTCCATCAAGTATTCTCGAGCACTATTCTGAGAAAGCGGAGGAATACTTCCAGAAACTCCAAAAAATAGTGGGACGCTCACAGAAGGTATTCACACCTGTGCAGGAGGAGGAAGTTCATGATGTCATCAGGACGAGACTCTTCAAGAGAATTGATGAGGCTGAGATGGAGGCCATTGTGAAAGAGGCTGTTGAGTACCTTGATAAGGAAAGCCTCATTCCCGAGGGACTCAATGCATACCAGTACCGCCAGAGATTTCTCAGGAGTTACCCCTTCCAGCCCGAGGTCATTGACGTGCTCTATCATCTGTGGGGAAGCCTTCCAAAGTTCCAGAGGACGAGGGGAGTTCTGAGGCTCCTCTCAATCGTGGTGCACTCCCTTATGGGAAGGGATGTACCCTTCATAAGGCTTTCAGACTTTGATTTGAGCGTCAAGACTCTCAGGGACGAGCTTATTGACATCATTGGTGAGAGTAGGTACTATTCAGTTCTTGACGCTGATATTCTCTCTCCAAATTCAGGAGCGAAGAAAGTTGACAAGATGGTTGGAGAATCGTACGAGCACTATCGCGTGGGGACGAGAGCGGCAACCGTCATCTTCATGTACTCCTTCTCAGGTGGAGATGTGAAAGGAGCCACGACTAAGGAGATAAAACTCTCCTGTGCTGATACAAGATACTCAAGCAGTATAGTTGGGGACGCCATTCTTTACCTCAAGGACAATCTTCTCTATCTACATTACAAGGATGGAAGGTACCACTTCAGTCTCGAGCCAAGTCTCAACAAGCTGGTCGTTGACGAAATGAACAATGTGAGCGATGAGCAGATAGCGGAAGTCGAGCACGAGCTTTTGAGGGGGCAGCTCAAGGGTAGGCACTTCAAAGTGTACCTGTGGCCAAGCAAACCTACCGACGTTCCTGATAGTGACCCCAGCTTGAAGCTCGTTGTCCTGCGCGAGCACGATAAAGACAAGGTTCTCCAGCTACTCCAGTCATACGGCGGTGGTGAGAGAGTTCACAAGAATACTCTCATATTTCTCGTCCCGAGAGAAACGGAGAGAGCCAGCTTCAACAGGTTCGTGAGAAGGTACGTTGCGTGGAAGATCATCGCGGAGAAGGCGAAGAGAGGCTCGCTGGAGCTCACATCGGAACAGAGGGAGGACGTGAAGGAGAACCTGAAGAGGGCTCGTGAGGATATCATTCAGAAGATAGCCGAGCTTTACAGGATCGTCCTTCTTCCAAAGAGAGGTGGCTACGAGGAGCTTGACCTAGGAATGAAGCCTGTTGGTGTCAAGAAGACTATAGAGGAACTCATCTACGAGAAGCTCAAGGATGAGGGTAAGCTCGTTGAGAAGATGGCACCAATAGTCATTGAAATGAAATATCTCGATGGCAATGAATATGTTCAAACAAAGCTCCTCTATGAGAGCTTCCTCAAGACTCCAGGGATGCCACTCTTGAAGAGCAAGAGCGTGCTTGTAGATGCGATAAGGGAGGGTGTGAGCGAGGGGCGCTTTGGATTGGGGTACCTCTCTGGAGAGGAGGCAACATGTGGGTACCTTGGAGAGAGGCCCACGGTTACACTCGACGACAACGAGATTATCATAAGAAAGGATTACTGCGAGAAACTGAAAGCAGCGAAAGAAACAGAGATTGAGGAACCTACAATCCCTGCAGAAGTCAGTACCACGAGCATTGAACCTGAGACCACAGAGTGGAAACCCCTCGAGGTCAGGGAGAAGCAGGCAGTATTAGTTCCTTCAACTACAACGGAGATAGAAACGAAGCCTGAACTCTCGGGTCTAGTTAGTGAAGTGCATTTGCATTTGACTCTTGGTCCTGGCACAGGTGGACTCACGGATCTCTTGAGAGCATTGAGATTACTGAAATCCAAGTTTGAGAGTGTAACTATTGAGATAAAGGCTGAGAAGGGTTCCCTGACCGAGACAGAGTATGAGAATCTGCTCGAGACCTTCAAGCAATTGAACATTGAAGTCAGGGAAGTGCATAAAGAATGAGTTTTTTCTCTTTTTTCAAAATAAATAAAAAGAGAGGAAACCCTTAGGTGTAAAACTGGGATTCCCTTCTATTTTCAAGGGTAAGTTCTGGATGGTATTTTTGGGTATGCTTTCGGAAGAGTGGGAATTCCATGCAGGGTTTATTGAAGTTTCGTGCGACAGAACCCGAAATTTGTTGTAAATATAATCTGTTTTGTGTGGCACGAAGGCCTTCGGAAGTGTTTGAAAATGTTAGATACCTAGAAAATAATGAGCATGTCTAAATGGTGAAAAAAAGAGGTAGAGAGTGAGGATTCACTCTTCTTCAGGGGCTTTAGCGGCAGGGAGGTGTGCCGGGTGAGTTGGGCCTAACTTGAAGGCGAGCGGGCGGTAGTACATTTTACCCTCAGGGATCCACTTGCGCGCAGCAAGGTTGTCTATAGTCATGTCTATAATTGCGAGAATAAGCAGTGCTTGGAGCCAGGCAGGCAGTCCACCAAACGTGCCAACTATCAATTCCACCACACTACTGATTATATCCATCCTCTTGCACCTCCTTGGTGTTGTGCAACTGTTTATATCATATTACATCTTTTTTAGATTTTCTCTTGCAGATTATGCCATCTACACATGAAAGTGATGTTTATCTGCTTCCCCTGTGTTTCCACGTATTCCAAATACTAAACACTTATCATTTGGAATAAATGGGACTTGATAATCGTCAAGGGTTATTGCCCAAGTCAAAAGAAGAAGGTGAAGTCAAACATAGTGGTAAACGAACCACGCTATGGCAGCGATCACCGGCAGCTTCCACCAAGTCGGACCAAGGAACGCCGGCGAAATCAACCACGGTGAAATCAACGGAGCCTTACCACCATACGCGTAATAAAACGCAGCGTGTAAAGTAGCCCCCTTCCTAAGCGCGAAGAGGAAGTACCCAAACCCAAACAAAGCCCATACTAGCAAGAACGCTACCACACCAGGCAAGTACTGCACAAGGTACTCACTCACAAGCACGTACCCAAGGCTGCCAAGAAACACGTCCACCATTATACTAACCCACGGGATCTCAGCCACGTTCACAATCTTCCCAGACTGAGCCGAGACATTCCCCACCATTTTACGCCCCTCCTGATTATTATCCAATATAATATATGCGAATAAGACCGTTTTATATTTTTCTCTGGTTCGATTACATTCGAACCCAATACTCCTCCCTAATCCATGCCAGATTCTACCCAACCAACCTCACCCTCCCGCCAACAGGGCGAAGTGGGCTATAATCTCGAGGAGGCTGGGGTTTGGGTGTGAGGGTGAGAGAGATGATGATAGGCACTCCCCCACCAGGACTCGTTATAACTATTATAGTAATCAAATCACCACCTTAGAGCACTATCCTCCTAGCATTGACAACATATTTGACAACGGATCTTACAAGCTTTATTGAGAAGGAAATGAGAACATAATCCCGTTTGTCCTAAAGAAAGTTTTTAGTATCCGGAAACTTTCCTTCATAAGAGAAGATCATGTATAAAATGAATAATCATGAAGCAAATAAAAGAGGTCTACGCCAAGAATTTACTTTTGTCGAAGAGTCGAATAGTATATTCTTTTCATAACAAATTTTGCCTATATCCTTCAACGTCATCTTCTGAGATTGTTTGGTTTTGAGAATCCCGTAAATGTCTATTATTATTCTAGGGTTTGAGCTCATCATACATCACATACATCATAATTTTCCAAAAAGCCCCCAGAGGTCGCCATAAGGGATGGTTTCCGATCATACTACCCATTGCATCGTGGACAAATTGCAAAAATGTTGCAAAAATGTCCACAAACAACCCCCATTTTGTCCACAAACCACCTAACCCTCTTCGCAGAACCCACGTTCGATAATAGAATTTTCATAAACCTGTAATATCCACACATGTTAGATGAATTGACAATGAAAATTTTTCGGAAGAACCCCAAAGAGTATGCGTTACTACGAGCATCATGGGGCAGGATTGTTTCTTTAGCGTGTCACGCTCCGAAAAAAATTTGTCCACAAACCGAATTGTGGACTTTGTGGACAATTTGCAAAATTATTGCAAACCCCCTAAAATTTTTCGGAAACACCCCCGGGTTTCGACTCACTTATTCGGGCGAAAAATACAAGATGACAACTGTTACCTGCGATTTTTCGTCACTCTGGCGAAAATGTACAACTATGAAAGTCCACAAATAGTATGTGGACATTTTGTGGACAAAATTCTCTTCGGTGCACCCTAATTTTTTAGAATAATAATCGAGCTAAGCATCGAATAACCGAATTCAAATCGTCGAAACTATGGGTGTTTATCGAAAAAAATTTGTCCACAAATTTTCAGAAAATTCATTTTCGCGCTCATTACTCGAAGTATATTATGCTAAATTTGTGGACAAAAGGAGTTTTGATTACCCGGCACTACCTTACCCCCCACGAGCTCACACTCGGTCCCTTATGAAAAACGGGGGGCGTCCGTGCACCGAAAGCTTTGTCCTAACATCACAACTCAAGAGCAGTGCTGGCTGTCGGGGGATAAGAAAGTCGAGAACTACCTCCCGAGTGTGTGAAGAAGAAAAACAACACAAAGAACAAGACTTAGTGTGTGAGTTTTGTCGCACTACACTTCAACAAAGAGAACCCTAACCTAAAACACTCCTCACTCAAAAACAGCGGAACACTCTGTTTATGTGCCTCCATTGCATTATAATATTACTTTTTTTCCGCCTGCAGAATTTTTCTCTGGGCGGATGAAGTTCCCTTCCGTCCCTGTATACTCATGTGTGGGAATCACTCCACGGAGAAATTTACTCAAGAAAAAAAGCACGCCCACTCCGCCAATGCATCCTGCTCCGCCGGCAGTTGGGTGAAAGAAAAGTTGTGGGAGGAGAAAGAAACATATGTTATAATGTGGGGGAAGGGAGGGAAGCGTGTTTTAGGCTAACCGTGCGTGCGGGCAGGCGGGTTAGGGTAATAAGCTGGTCTAGAGTGGCGGGCGGTTGAATGGGGTGGGGATTGCTCGTATTGTGCGGGCGGTCTGTTCGGGAGTTACCCGAACAATGTTTTATTTTATACAACGTTACACACTTTTGTATAGACTTTTCTGCGCAGAAAAGTTTTGAGGTATCTAAAGTCAGCATTTGGAAAATTCGCCTTTTCTAAGCTTTTGTGGGAGGATTACGGCGAGATGGGTGTTTTGTCACATGTTTTGTCAAGCCCTCTACCTCCGTGGGGGTCCTTGTTGAGGAGTGTTGGGTTCGATTACAATCGAACCGAAGCGAGGTAAGAAATGTGCAGAACAGTGTCTCAAAAACTATAAAAACAATTTTTGAGGAACATTCCCTCGGTGTTCCTCATGATCCCTCAAACCAGAGAAAGTGTGGACTTTAGCGAAGTTAGGAATTTGCCGCTGGTTAGCGTGCATACGGTGGCTAATAGGTTAGTCAAACTTCCGCGTGTTTACATGAACAGGGAGAGGATACTCAACACCGCTTTTGGAATCGCTTTTGATTATGCAATCTCCCAATGGAACCGCCAAATCCTAAAAGGCGGAAAAACGACCCTCCAGCGCCTAAACGCCTCACTGCTGGAAGTTTTTACTGCTAACGCGAATAGGGAGTTGCTGACGTACATCGTACGCAACAGAGGTAACTCTACTGAAAAACTAGTCACTCCCGAAGAGTACACCAAGTACAAGGCGTTAGGGTTGAAAATGCTGAAAGCGTTCCAGCAAACTCCCGCCTTCGGAAAACCTCGCCCCGAACACCGCTTAGTGATAATCGGCGGCGAGTACGGTCTTACTGCCAGAGGGGATTTCATAGACAGGGATAAGGGTATCATTTTCGAAGTAAAAAGCACTACTAAAACGTACACTCTCCCCCGCGCGCGGTGGCAAGTTCTAATGTACTTGTTAGCTTACCCTGAAGTCGAGAGGGGGGCTATTATATACTTTGAGGAGGATGGGGATGAGATTCTTCCCCGCATTGAGGTGATCAGGAGGGACGAATTAGACGAGGCTTCACTCCTAAAAATCGAGCAGAAGGTTGCCCAACTCGCCCGGAAGAGCGGTAGGCGCCTAAACCCTTACCAACTCAGAAAGTGGAAAATACTCGAAATACCCTCCCTGTTGGAGTGGTTCCAATAACAATTTATCAAGTGATCATAGTAGAACAGATAAGGATTATGCATATAGTCGTCATATAATTTGAAGGAACAATACTGAGGCAAGGAGTGTGAATCTTCCCAGAGAGGTAATCTCCAACATCTAAACTACATAGTACAGTTATTGCAGGACAAGCCAGGATCGAATGTGCTCTCACACTTCTTCAATTGCTTTCCATATGGAATCCTCAGTGACTTTTCCGTTTTCTAGGAATCTAGACGCGTTTCTCAGGACAAGGAAAGCCCAGTGTAAGTCACGACTCTCACGCTGAATGAGGTCTGCAAGCAGGGCAATGGCTCCTTCGTCTACTGTTCCGGGAAGGAAGGCACTTTTCACTCTATCTTCGAGTATTTTGAACAGTTCATGAGACATGTATGGTCTGAAGTGGATGGGTATCGGAGTAAGTGATGAGAGGGAAGGGGCTGAAAGTTGTTCCCTCATAATTCTCCACTGGTTTGTAATCAGTATCAAGTTCACTGCTGGTCTTCCCACACTCTCGTTTAGTCTGGAGAGGCCGTATGCTAAATCATCAATTGGATTGACCCCAGAGTAAGTCTTCATCTTGTCAATCTCGTCCACGATTATCAAGTACCTAATGTCCCGACGTTTTATTGCATCCACTATTGAATCATACACTTCTGAGATGGCGGGCCCCCTCTTCTCAGCGGAGAGAGCTGTTGCAAGGTCTATGAGGGTGTACCTGTATGTCTTGTCCTTAGCTGATACGTAAATGGCTCTGGAGGGGATGTTCTGGGTGGTAGCGACTCTGTTATAGGTCCTTTCTACTAGTCTTGCGGCGGCGGTTTTCCCCACGCCGGGTGGCCCGTGGATGAATAAGTTTAGGGTGATTGAGTGAGCTAAGAATGGGCCCACGTTCTCAAAGATTTTAGCAATCTCGTCCTCCCTAAACAGCAAGTTCGAGGGCACGTATGATTCCGAGAGGTACTCAGGGTGTATTAGCACGCTTTTTGTCTGAGCATGCTTGCGGAGAAGACTTTTCCGAACATTCTTCTCATTGCTCATGGTTCTTCAATAACACTATATCCTCAGGATTATAAGAGTTTTTGTTTTTATTTTATTTGGAGATACCGTACAGTACTTGGAGCATCGTCTCTTGGAGCCATTCAGCAATATTGCATGGGGGATTACCAAGCATGGAATGCACCTAACAAAATTATACATTTCTCGCCTTGTTGAAGGATTACAATTATCACAGACAAAAACAACCAAATCCACTCAAGATTGCAACGCACAAGCTACTGATCCACCACATCCGGCGTTTTGATGAAGTGTTCTTGTTATCATATGCGGTAGCACAATAAAGAAATAAGCTCCGCTCTGATAGCTTATATTCGCAAGACGTTACGGACTCAACTTTTTGAGGCCATTGGGCGTTATTGTTTTTGGTCATCTTCACTGCCCTAGCAGAGAAAAAGAAACGGAGAGAGCACCAGACTCAATGTAAGCATATAATATTATCTCGACATGCGTGTATAATGAAAATATTATCTCACCCTCACCAGGGAAGATCTCACTTCTTTCAAAATCTACGCACATAGGAGAGCGTCAAATATTTTCTGACAAGTAGTTTAGTACTACGCTAATCACGCCTAACATTCTGTGCTCAGTAGTAATTTCACGTAATAGTATTGTCTCTAGATGAACCGACACTAGCTCCCGAAGCATTGTTTCACTTCCCTCATATGATTTACGGCATGTGTCGAAACGTATCTAGACAATCGGGAGACGTGTTTATCAAGTGAACGAACTGAAGGGCCTACGTGATGCTCGTGAGAAGAGGTGGTTATCAAGTGAACAGGTAAATTACCTAAAAGAAGAGGAGTCTCCTTACCACTAAGAGTTTTCTTATATTTTGTTACTTTATTCTCAACGTTCAACTATAGCCTTATCCAAAAAATAACACGACATGGCTAAAAAATTTCGCTGGAAATATAGCACCATCCGTGGAAATTCTCTAAAAACGTAGAACTTTCTGCTACATTACAAGGGCAATGTATGTTACTGGACGGAGGTTCACTTGATAACCACCTCTCTGTCTCTCCCAGGATAACCTTCCGGATAATCTTCACTTGATAACCACCTCTCTGTCACCTCGAAAGAGAGCATGTTATTTTGCCTCCTCGGTGGCTCTTATTGACTAACAACCCTCAATTTTTTCGAGGTTGTTACTTGGACTAACCCTTAGAGGCACTTCGGTTCGATTACAATCGAACCCAATACCCTCTTCTCAGAAGGTTTATATCGTTGGTCTGGGGCGGTATGTTCCAATGTTCCATGGATCCATGGATCCAATGTTCCATGGTACCTTGGTACAATAGAACCTCACACAATATTTACACAACCCCAGTCTAGATAGCACAATACCAAAAAGTATAAAAAGAAATGCTGTGTTTGTTTTCTGAAACTTCAAACTTTTCTAATCAGGACAGGTCTAATCAGGTAGAACAGAAAATCAAACGATATGGTAGTAAGATATAACCATCTTAGAGGGGGTTAGATAATGAGCAAAGTTAGATATGACATCTCTACACCCAAGCTTCCAAGGGAACTTGGACAGGAGAGCATTGGGAAGCAAGTATTGGTTGAGGGTGTTGTTTCAAGGATCAGCGAAGTGCTTTCTTACCCGCAGAAGGTGACTTTTGTTTGCAGAGTTTGTGGCCATAGAATGGAAGAATCATGTAAACCTTGGGAAAAGCCAATAAAACTAAGAAAATGTGAGAAGTGTAAGTCTAAAGACATAGAGATAGATGGCATGAACAGTTACTCTGAGAGATACCAGATATTTCGTATCCAAGATCCACCAGAAGCTCTTGAAGATGGGACTCTCCCAATGTATATTGACGGGGTTATTACTGGATCGCTGGTTGGCAATCTAAAACTAGGAAGTCGCGTGAGAATTACAGGAACTCTTACTGTGGCATCTAGGAACGTAAGTGGAAATCAGGGCTTTGTGCTGAATAACGTATTGGAAGCTATCCATGTTGATGAAGTAACTGGTGAGTTGAGCAAATGGAGCATACAGGATGGGGACATCCGCAAGTTCCATGAGGAAATCCAAAGAAAGGATTTCAAGCAGAGGATTATCAACTCAATACTTCCTAACATCAAAGGATACAACCGTCTAAAAGAATGTCTGCTCTTGGCCTTGCTTGGAGGATCTGGGATCAATCTCCGAGATGGCACAAGATTACGGAAGAATATCCATGTGTTGGTAGTTGACGAGCAACAGAAAGCAAGTCAAGTCTTGAATGCTATGACAAAAATATTTCCAGGAATGATCTATGTTGAAGGGTCTAGCCTACAGAGAGCAGAACTTGTCGCTAAAACTACACGCGATGAGCTAACTCGAAAAAGACTCGTTGAAGCAGGCCCCCTAACTCTGGCAAATGGCAATATCGTCATAATCGAAGAACTTGATAAGCTTCCAAAACGGGATAAGGACACTCTCGCTAAAGTCATGGAGCAAGAAGTTGCTTCAATTACACAAGCGGGCATCAATAGCAGATTCCCAGTACAAACTACCGTTATTGCAGTGATCAACCCTAGGCCTAACGCACCAAACAATCCAGAGCCTCTAACTTCTAGGTTGAACATAAGCCCAAAGCTACTAAGTGTCTTCGACTTAGTTTGTGTTGTGCCCGAAGTTTCTGGGGAAAACAATACTGAAGATCACTATGACCTCGAGTTTGTGAGGAAGTTTATACTATATGCTCGGAAACTCAATCCAGTCATTTCTAGGGAAGTGCTTGATAGTATTGAAGACCATTATGAAACTATCAGAGATAAAGAGACTGATTTAGGTCTTTCTTCCTCTAACGCACATCTCCAGTTCATCATACGCCTTGCAATTGCTCACGCAAAGCTATATCTACGAGAGACAGTCACTAAAGAAGACGCCAAAGCAGCTATCGAACTCGTTGAAAATGTGCTAGGGAGAGAGTATACTGAAAGCACACCAACTCGTTTGAATAAAGCAGAAAAGATAGAAATTATCCGCGATATAGTATACCAATTTGGATCATCGACACCTCAGGGTGTTTCTGAGGAAAAGCTCATAGAAGAAGCAACTAAGAGAGGTATCCCCGAGAATGAAGTACAGGGGATAGTATCGATGCTAATATACCGTGGAGAGGTATATATGCCTAGCTTTAGGCATTATAAACTAACATTATAAACTAAGCACATAGTTCCGCCAATTTTGGACAATTCGTGTAACGGGTTTGGCCTTTTGTATTTTTATTTCTTACCTTTGATAAATACGTTTCCTGTATGAATGCGGGGGGAGGATCCCTTTGAAGAGGGTACTTGGGTTCGATTCTAATCGAACCAAAACCTATCCACGCTTTTCTTCTCCAACCTACTGGTTCAACTACCAAGAGTTCCAATACGCTTTCCAGAACCGAGATGATTCTTGAAATTCTCATGAGGATAGAAAGAATGGAGAAGGAGTACTGGAGGAGTATTTGTTTGATATTGTACGTTAGAAGGGCATTGTGACGACCATCTTATTCCTCCAACCACCGTTTGTGAGTTCGATATAGTGAGAGCATCCGCGAGCCAAATTTCTTGGATAATGTGAGGTAGTGCTTTTGCGTGCCAATCTCAACGTAGTCGTCGAGGAGGCCTATGCTTTTCAGTGTGTTTATGTAACGGTAGATTTGGCGCTTGGAAAAGCCCGAGCTTCTGGCGAATCTTTCTACGAAGGTCTTGAGTTCCCAACGGGGGAGTTTGCCACCATACTCGAGTTTTATTGCTTCCAGCATGTTTGTGATAACCCGTATCGTCTCTGCTTTTGTCCTTTTGCGGTGGGGGATTGCCCCCAACTCTACGAGGGCTTCGACAATCTTCTCGACCATGGTTTTTCACGTCCTTTTTCTGTCATTAGTGTCATAATTATGTCTTCAGCAAAATAAGGTTTTCGATTGGGGAGTGCTGCGCCCTTCTTTTGGTGGGGTTTGATTTTTCTGCTAGTGACATATTTGTGTCACAAATAAAAATCCCCTCGAAATTGAGGTTGCTTACTGATGAACGCCATATTGAGAAAAAATACATCAAAAAATTCACTTTCGTGCCAAGTGTGGACTCACCTCTTACGACCTCTTCTTCTTTTGTTCCTTCTTTTTCTTTTGCTTGTGTGAGTTGACGCTAGAAGTCTTTCCTCGTTTTCAATGCGTATACCAGAGTATATATTTTCCTTGATATATGAGAGCACTGCGGGGTACTGCTTTTTTGAGAGTCGCATGACGTCGAGATAGTGTTTCACTCCAATCGAAGAGGGAGAGCGACCCTGTATAAAGTCCGCCACGTCCGGATCCATGCCGTTCTCACGAGCAGTAGTGTACCACCACTTGCGAATTGCGTTGTATAAAACACGTTTACGCTTTGCTAAATTCCCAGAGACGTTATAAGTCATTTTCTCTCCCAGTTTGGCGATTTCCTCTGCTAGTTCTGCTGAGCAGAGGCAGATGAATGCTCGTTTTGTTTTATTATTGATGTTGAGTTGAACTTCTGCGATATCCCCATGTATGGTGTATTTCTTCTTGACAATTCTATTGAATGCTTCTACTGCGTGACTGCGACGTAAGCCGCTTTCTACAACTAGTCTCAGGTATAGTTGGTGTTTGCGGTTGGGGGCTAGGGAGAGGATCTGTTTGATTTCGTCATCAGAATAGATCCGAGGGTCTATTTTTGTTTTCTTGAGTTTTATGAGCTTTTTGATTTTTGTGTATATGTCGTCATCTATGATGTTCTCCTCATGGAGAAACTTTGCCAGTGAGCGGAATGCAAGCCTATGGTTTTTTGGGGAGTCATTGATTTTGAGTAGGTCGTGGACAGTGTTGTATTTCTTCAGGATTTTCTCGTATTCGTTCAGTGTCTTCTCCGAAAGGTGCTGCCGTGCCCAGTTGTGCCATTTTGGAAGCAGTCGTTCTTTCTCCCAAAGGAGCAATTTTAGAGGCTCACTTTTCTCAATCGGCATTTTTAGAGGCGTTCCACCCATTTTGGTGCCTCCGGAGCCGAAGGTCGCGGGTTCAAATCCCGCCCGGCCCGCCATACAGCCCTTTGCTTCGCAAAGCGCTGGCGGAAGAATGGTATGCGTTTTTAACAAGCTTGCTTTTGAGGGGATTACTTGTAAAACAACTGCATTCACAAGGATTTCATCACAGTATAGAGCTCAAAGAGCGCTAAAAAGAAAGTTGAAATCACAAATAACACGAGAGTTTCGAAAGTAAACCCACTCAAGGTTGCCTCTTGGGAGAACATACACTCCTCAACAGGCAAGTTCAAAAAGAAGGGCACACTTTTGGTCAAGCTTTTTCCAAAAGCTTGCTAGCGAAGTTTCATCAAAGTTCGTAGCTCCTTCTAAAAAGTCAGCTTCCACGTGATTTTCTCTTTTAAAGGCCGTGTTTTAAACGTGAGAACTCTTAAAGTGCTCCCTCAGTGTAGTTTAACTCTAAAAATCGACGCCCAAAGGGCGTCAAAAGAAGGTTAAACCTTTTTGAGAGGATTATTTAAAGTGTTCTCCTCACGAAAAGGACGCTTGTATTATAGTTTCCTGCTTTTGAACTTCTTTCTGTTTTTAATTGTTTTTTATAAAGGATTTTGCGGCCCAATATTGTTATTTCTCCACCTCTTTAGAAACTTATAAATACTTTGAAAACAGTTACAGATAAGACCTGCTTAACCCCTTGGTCCTTCTAACTCAAGGGGGTTCTTGGGTTGGCGGTCGAAAAGGTTGGGAAGGGAGCATTATGAAAACCCCTATTTTTTCCCGAGACCGGCGTTCCAAAGCCTGGAGAAAAAAGATTAGAAAGTCCATAATCGGCGTGGTAATAATCCTGTTTTTGAGCTTGACGATTATCCAAGTGCATGCCCAATCGGACGCAGGAGTAAAGATTGAGTGGGAGAAGACCTTTGGAGGGAACGGTGAGGACTTTGCCTATTCCATCCAGCAGACTTCCGATGGTGGCTACATAATAGCCGGTGCTACAAATTCGTTCGGTGCTGGTTACTATGACGTTTACCTGGTCAAGATTGACTCAGCGGGTAACCTCCAATGGGAGAAGACCTTCGGTGGAGAGGGGATGGAGGGTAAGCATGATTCCATTATCAAACCTATGGTTGATGTTCGGCAGACTACGGACGGGGGGTACGTGGTGGTCAGCTACACGTACTCGTTCGATGCAAACTACAAGGACGTTTATCTGGTCAAGACTGACCCTAACGGGAACCTTCAGTGGCAGAGGACATTTGATGCTGGTGGTTTTGAGGAGGGTCATTCCATCCAGCAGACTACGGATGGGGGCTATGTAATAGCTGGGTTCACGGACTCCTTCGGTTCAGGCGATGATGATGTCTACGTGATCAAGCTCTCGCCTGGCGGCCAAGGGGGCACAACTTCTACGGTTCAAACCCAAACAAGTTCGTCCCCGCAAACGGAGACATCAACTAACTTTCCGACCAGTTCGCCAAGCACAACTCAGACCGGACCCTACCCTTCGCCTTCACGCACCACTTCGACTTCAGAATCTTCGAAGGGGGTGACTTTTAGCGTCACCTGCGGTCCGGGACTGATTGCGCTCTTCCCGCTTCTTCCACTTTTCTGGAGAAGGCGGAGGAAGTAGGCACTTTTTCATTTTATTCCTTTACTACTCTTTCCGCACTAAAAGACGCAGTGTCCTAGAAAAGTGCCATCAGAATTCGAAGCGTATTAGTGCCGGGGCGGGGCTTTGAACCCCGGACCTCTCGGTTTCTCAGGCTCCCCCGAAGGGAAGCGGCCCTATGAGCCGAGCGCTCTGACCAGGCTGAGCTACCCCGGCACGCCCGATATAGCTCGCGGGGATTTATTTTTAAATTTTTCGCTTTCCCTCTCCACAAAGTTTAAAAACGCCTTCCGTTAAGAGGTGAATGTCTCAAGATCACGGAGGGATTACAATGGCGAGATTCCCGGAAGCTGAAGCAAGGCTCTTTAAGAAGTACGTCTGCCTCAAGTGCGGCGCCACAAACCCGTGGAAGGCCAAAAGGTGCAGGAAGTGCGGTTACACCAAGCTCAGACCAAAGGCAAAAGAGCCGAGGGGAGCTGGTCGCTGATCACTCCCTCAAATTCTTTGCCATATTTTCGATGAACTTAATCCCCTCTTCGAGAAGCTTTTTCCCCTCGTCGGTAAGCTCGTAGTACTTCCTCGACGGTTTTCCAGTCTCGCTCTCCTGCCAGTGGGCGGTAACGTAACCATCCTTCTCGAGTTTGTAAAGAACCACGTAGGAGCTCACGGTGGCGGGCTCGAAGTTAAAGCGCTCCTTTATCTTCGCTTTGAGCTCGTAAGCGTACATCGGCCTCTCCTTCAGGAGGCTGAGGATGTATATCCAGAGAACTTCCTTCGTCAGCTTTTCTTTAAGCCTGTCCATCGGGCTTGTCATTTATATCACCCTCGATGATACATATTTCACAAAGCTAGAACCTTTTAACCACATAAATATTTTTCGTTTATGGTCTTTAAACATTTTTTGGTCGTAAAACTTGCCTCTATCGGAAACCTTATAACCCCGCACGGAGAGCCGAATACGGTGGTGTGAAATGAGGGGGGATGGAGTTTGCTTTACCCCGTTCCGCGCTGAAGGTTCTCACGGCCCTGGAGAAGTTGGGCCCCGCCTCTTCTAAGGAGCTGTCGGAGAAGGCTGGAATGTCCGAAAGGACCGTCCGCTACGCCCTTGGCATTCTGAAGGAAAAAGGAATTGTGGAGGAGCTCTACCTCCTGGGGGACACAAGGAGGAGGACCTACCGCCTCAGGGTTATGTAGGGGGGGCTAAAACGAATTCGTTATCCCCTCTGCCCCGTACAATTTTTTGAGGATGTCGTCACTCACGGCGCTCTCAAGGACCCTCTCCGCGATATCGAAGGCCTTCAGGAGGTCTCCCCGTCTGAAGTAGAACCTGAGCTGGTCAATGGCCTCCAGGAGCTCAACACTCTTCTTCGTTGAGGCGATATACTGGAGGATGGCCTCCCTTATACGTATCTTGTACTCGAGCTTCGGCGTCTCCTGGAGTATCTCCCCGTATATCTTTATGGCCTCCTTGAGCTTGCCCACCCCCACGAGGGTTACCGCCATGAGCATCATCTCCTCGTAGGCCTTGTGGTATTCGCCCGAACTCCTGTGGCTGGTTATGAGCTGGTTGAGCATCCTCGACGTGTTGATTCCTATTAACTTTGCCCTGCTCGTGTTGTTGCCGAGGAGGTATGCGTAGAGGGCTTCCACGAGCGTGCGGACCATTTTCTCCAGGTCTCCATTGGCGTAGGCGAGCTTGCTGGCAGTTTCGTAGTTTTTACCAGCGGTTTCGAGCATCTCGGTGAAGTGGACGTCGTATCCAAAGAGGTCCTTCACGAAGAAGCCTATACGTTCAAACACGCGGGCCGCGTCCTCGTACTCCTTGTTCGCGAGATGCTCCTCTGAGATTTTGCCATAGATGTCTATGAGCTTGCTTGCGACCGATTTAATGCCCTCTTCGTCCTTTATCATCTTGTAGTGCCTGTAAGCTGCTTCGTAAGCCACTATCGTTGAGTCAAGGTCGTCGTTTGCAAGGTAGGTCTCTCCAAGCTCCTCGTACATCTTGGCGAACTCGCGCGCGTACCTCTCGAAGTTCTTAGTGTCCCCGATGAGCGTGAAGTTGTCGAGGACGTTAATACAGAAATTCTCGAGGTTCAGGAGGTCAACCTCGGGCTTCTCTATCTCGGCGCTTATTAAATCAAGGTACAGGGAGGCGCTCTTGATTAGGAAGGGCTTTGCCTTGTCCTTCAGAGGGGGGATTGAGAGCAACGTCAGACCGACCTGCTTGAACACCCTCGCGGCATCGCCTATATTGCCGCCCTCCTCGTACTTCTTCCCGGCCTGGATGAGGAGTTTTATGCCTTCCTTCTTCTCGCCTTCCTTGAATTTCTTATGGGCTATGCTCTCAAGGTCTTCGGGCGCCCTCGGGGAAAGTGAAGAGATGGCCAAAGTCAATCACCTCTAGCTAGGGGATTTCACCGATGTACATAAATTCCTGTTCTTGAGTTTAGGTGCCGGGAGTATTAAACCTTTACTACTTTGTAGCCAGCTGCTTTTCGGAGCCTGTTCATCACCGCGAGCCCCAAACCCCTCTCCTCGATGCCCTCGGCTATTATTATCTCCACGCCCCGCTTGTCGAGCTCCCTCAGTGCCTTGAAGAGGTTTCTGGCGACTTCTTCCTCGCTCCCGCCGAGGTCAAAGAACTCGTCTGCCTCGTAGGTCCCTCCCGTTGCCATAACCCCAACGCGCTTTCCTTCCCCCTTGAAGGAAGCGACGAGCTCGCTTATCTTCTCGTGAACCCGCTCCCTCTTCCCCTCCACGACTATGACGTCCGCACTGGGGGAGTAGTGCTTGTACTTCATTCCCGGCGCCTTGGCGAGGTCAACCTCCTTCCCCCTCACCGCAGGGTGTATTAGAACCTCCCCAACGGCCCTCTCTATCTCCTCGAGAGGAAGACCACCGGGCCTCAGCAGAACCGGAGGCCAGCTCGTCAGGTCTATTACCGTACTCTCCACCCCTATGAAGGTCTCGCCGCCGTCAACTATGCACGCTATCTCTCCATAGAAATCGTCAATCACGTGTTCAGCGAGGGTTGGACTCGGCTTTCCGCTTATGTTGGCTGACGGGGCAGCTATGGGCCTCCCGCTGGCCCTTATGAGGGCGAGGGCTATCTCGTGGGAGGGCATCCTAACGGCCACGCTGTCGAGTCCCCCTGTTGTCTCCTTCGGCACTCCCCCGGCCTTCGGAAGCACGATTGTTAGGGGCCCGGGCCAGAAGCGCTTCGCTAAAAGTTCCGCCTCCTTCGGAACCTCCCGCGCGAGCTCATAAAGCCCCTCAAAATCCGCTATGTGGACGATTAGGGGATTGTCAGCTGGTCTTCCCTTGGCCCTGAATATCTTTAGGACTGCCTCCCTGTTGAGTGCATCCCCGCCGAGGCCGTAAACGGTCTCCGTTGGAAAGGCAACGAGCTCTCCCTCGCGTATGAACCTCGCCGCTACCCTTATCCTTCTCGCGTCAACTCCCTCTCGCATGTTTATCACGACAGTCACGCCCACCACCACAATCCGTTGGACGGGGCCTATTAAAAAGTTAGTGTCCGGAAACCAGCGAGGCGTAGAGGCTTTCGAGCGCGGAAACGCTCTCCTCCCATGAGTAGCGTTTTGAAAGGGCCCTCCCTATGCGTCCGGCTCTCTCCCTTGCGGCCGGGTTTCTGAGGTAGTACTCCACTGCCCTGACCAGCTCTCCCGTGTCGCCGAAGAGCAGGCCGTTCTTGCCGTCCCTCACGAGCTCCGGCAGGGCGCCGACCCTACGCGCCACCACGGGGACTTCGGCCCTGTTGGCCTCGAGCACCACCAGTCCGAAGCCCTCCCTTCTCGAAGGCACAACAAGGAGCTTTGAACGGCCCAGGAACTCCTCCACATCCCGCCTGTAGCCGAGGAACTCCATGTTGGGGGGAGCGCGCTCCTCGAGAACTCTCAGCGGCCCATCGCCGAGTACCAAGAACCTCTCCTCTGGAAAGTACTCCGCCAGTTTAAGGAAATCGTCGAGCCCCTTGTAGCTTCTCAGGGCGCCAACGAACGTTACGAACTCCCTCTTTTCATTTTTCTCTCCCAAAACAGCCACTCCGTTGGAGATAACCTTAACCTCGTGTGCACCGAGGGAGATGGCCTTGAGGGCCAGGTAGTGGCTCACGGCAACCACTGCATCCGCCCTTATCAGGCTCTCCTTGACGAAGAAACGGCCGAGGGGGAGCTTTGAGGTGAACTCGAGGTCGCTGCCGTGCGCGGTAACGACAAGGGGGGCATCAATCCTCTCTCTAGCGAGAACCGCGGAGTAGCTCGTCGTCCCCACGAAGTGGGCGTGAACAACGTCGAAACCGTACTCCTTATGGAGCTCCACTATCTTCTTTGAGGCCAGAAGAGCGAAGCTCGTCCCCCTGAGGCCGAAGACGGGGGGGCACCCTAACCTGGTGCACGAAGTCCCTCTCAAAATCCCTGACCTTCACAGGCCCGTAGGTTAGCACGTGGACCTCGTGCCTTTTCCTCAGGAGGGCAACCACGCTGTCGAGGTGGTTCGCGACCCCGCCGCCGTGAGGGGGATAGTGGCCCACCATCAGTATCCTCATGGCCTAAAAATTGGGGAAAGAACATAAAAGGGTTGCCTTCACGGGCGGTGATTGCCCCCCGGGTTCTGGGGCGGGCCGTGGGATTCGCGGCCGCGCGCGTACCTTCCCCTGATGTCCTTCTTGAGGCTTTCGAGCTTCTGGGCGGCTTCTCCGTAGCGGCCGCTGTTTATGAGGCTTTCTATCTCCGCTATGAGACTCTCAAGGTCTGAAATGTCCCTGCCGTTTGCCTCGAGGGCCTTAACAATCCACTTGAGGCGCATGAGTTTGAACTCGAGGCCGTGCTTCCCGCTTCCCTGGAACGTGCTCCTCATTATATCGAGGTTCCTCTTCCTGACAACGTCCGCGTAGCCCTCCGCCGTCAGCGCTAGGATGTACGCCTCCTGGTAGTCCCCCCTTTCGTAGGCACTCCTTGCCCTTTCGAGGAGCTCCTTCGCCTTCTCCAGCCTTTCCTCACTCCTATCGTCGTAGGCGGAGAGCTTTATCAGGGCTTCCTCCGCCTTCGTTATGGCCCTCGCGGCCAGATTCCGGGAGGGAGGCACGTTGACGAGTGCCACATCCACACCTCTCTCTTCGAGGGCCTTTGAGACGTTTGAGACTGTGGAAATTCTCCCGAAGAGCGGTTCGCCCTTCTTCCCGGCCAGCAGGAGAATCTCAACCTCCCCCGCTCCAATAGCCTCAACGACGCTGAGGGCGACCTCCCTAAAAGACTCGGCCCCCATGTCCACGAAGAGAACAATGCTCCTACCCGGGAGCTGAGATTTCATGAGGCCGTATGCCGCAGGGTTTCTTCCCTCTATGAACACAACGCTCTTAACACCTTCGAGGGCGCTTGGAAAGCTGTTTTTAAGGCCAGTGAAGACGGCGTAACTGGTCTCCTCCCTGTTGCTGCCGCCCCAGCGCATTACCTCAACGCCCGCCGTCGAAAAGTCCTCCTCGTACTCCGGCGGAACCGCCACGGTGCCCCCTATGACTATGACGAGGTCCGGCTCCTCCTTGAGGACTTCCATCGTGACCTCCGGGCTGTAGGTTCCCCACTCCGTGGTTATTACATTCGCCCCGAGGAGCCCCCCCCACCACCTCACCCATGGCGCTGTCGGCGGGGTTATCGCTTGTGAGCACCACCACTCTCCGTACTTCCTGGGTGAGGACGTTTGGTACGGGTATGAGCGTTAAAACGAACAGCAGGGCGATGAGTTTTTTCCACATATACACCACCTCTCGATTCTACTTTTTGTAAAAAGCTCTATTTAAGCCTTTTTCACGAAATCGTTTACTCAAACCTTTCCGTTCAGCCAGGGGAGCGTGGGAACGTTAAAAAAAGTATGGAATCGTTTATTAACGTTAATTCTGCCCTGTGGGGCCTTTGATTCTTCCGGGAAGTGGCGAGAAAGTTTCCCTGAAAAGTTTCTCGGAGTAGTCCCTGAGGGAAAACCCATGCCTCTTAGCCACCCTCCGGAGGAGCCTCTGGGAGTGGCTCCCGTACTGGCACGCCTTCTTCTCCCGCATCGCGAACTCCTCGGGAAGGCCGAGTTCCAGGGCCACATCCCTGAGAATCTTCTTCCTGACGCCGCTGGCTATCTTGAGCTCCAGGGGCAGGCCAAGAGCTATGCCGACCACGTTGGGGTCGAGGTAGGGGAAGCGGCCCTCCACGGAGTTGAGCATTGCTATCTTGTCGTCCCTCTCAAGGTTTCTGCTCCAGAGGTTCTCGACGTCTTCCTCCATTAGTTCTGGCCTCTCAAGGTACTTCGCGTAGCCCCCGAAGAGTTCATCCGCTCCCTGCCCGCTGAGGAGGACCGAATCCCCGTTCTCACGGGCGAGTTTCGTAGCAAAGTAGAGGGGTATTCCAATCGCGAGGTTCATTGGATTGGGCTCCTCTATGGCGAAAATTACCCTTTTAGCGGCCTCCTCCACCTCGTCCTCCTCGAAGAGGTACTCCCTCAGGGGCAGGCCCAGGGCGTCGCTTGCCCTACGCGCCCACTCGACGTCGGGGCTGTTCTCTTCTCCAGCGGTGTAGAGACTCACGTCACCGTACTTTGAAGCGATAAGGGCGAGCAGCGAGCTGTCCAGCCCACCGGAGAAGAGCACAGCAACTTCCCCCGGTGTTCTCAGCCTAACCGCGTACTCCAGCGCCGCTTTAAGGCTCTTCCTCGCGTTGCAGCCCCTCCGGGCAAGGTCTTTTGGATGGAGAAGACGTTTTCTTACGACGCTCTTTCCATCGAGGACGACCAGTTCGCCGGGTAGAACGGGATGGGCCTCCTCCCCTACCGCCCACAGCACCTTCCTCTCGGAGGCGAAGAACCCCCTTGGGGAGAAGTGGAGGGGCCTTATCCCTATGGGGTCGCGGAAGAGGTATATCTTTGTCCCATTGGTTATCGCGACCGCGTAATCACCGTTGAGCATGACCATGGCCCTTCTCACTGCCTCCTCCATTCTGAGCCCCTTCTCGAGCAGGTACTCGATGAGGCGGAGGATTACCTCCGTATCAACGTCGCTCTCGAAGGAGACGCCCCTCCCCTCCAGCCATTCCCTGAGGGGCACGTGGTTGTATATCTCGCCGTTGTGAACGAGGGTTAGGTCGTTGAAGAAGGGCTGTGTGAACCCCTTTGAGCCTGTCATGGCAAGACGGCACTGGAGGATGCCTATCCTGCCGTCGGGTATCTCCCCCACGCGTGAGAAGTCGGGGCTCTTGAGAACTCCCTCATCGGTCCACACGCCGAACGAATCCTTCCCCCTGTGCTTTCCCGCTTCGATCATGCGGATGAGCTTTGGTTTGAGGTGCTCGCCCAGTCCTCCCGCTATCAGGCACATCTCTCTCACCACATACCATCTCTCCCCATCACAAAAAAGGGTTTCTCCGGCCCTTTTGTTTGGAAGTTCAGCGTTTACAGGGATTTTATGAAAAGTATGGGACCGCAAACCCCGAATCCTGAAAAGTGTTCATCAGTACATTACCCTCGCCTTGAAGCCGGATATCCTCTCTATCTCCTGCGCGAGGGCCATGAATGCCTTGGCCCCATCGGAGGTGGGCTTGTACGCCACAACTGGGATTCCCTCCAGGGTGGCCTCCCTGACGGCCGGATCCTCGGGTATGACCGCGAGAAGAGGGACTTCCATAACTTCCTCCGCCGCGTCCGGCGGGATGTCGTTCGAGCTCCTGCCGTATCGGTTCAGCACAAAGCCGAGCATCGCGAGTCCGGCCCTCTTCAGAACTATTCCCACCTTCATGGTGTCGGTCATGCACGATATCTCGGGGTTCGTGACGAGTAAAACTTCCTCACCGCTCAGCATCGCACTCATGGCGTCAACCTGAAGGCCGGCGGGGCAGTCTATCAAAACGTAATCAAACTGCTCCTTAAGGGGTTTTATCACCGAGGGAAGGCCGCGAGGGTCGGCTTTCATAACGTGTTCCCAGTCAATGGCGGCGGGGATTACGTGAACGTTCTCAAAATCGGGAATCGCGTAGATGGCATCCTTTATTTCCGCGGTTCCTATGAGTACATCATGTATCGTTACACTTGCATCATCGAGGCCCATAACGAGGCTTAGGTTTGCCATCGTGAGATCTCCGTCAACGGCAACAACACTCTTCCCCAGCTTTCCCAGGGCCACCGCAAGGTTCGCCGTCGTCGTGGTCTTCCCAGTTCCCCCCTTTCCCGATACGATGGAGATAATCTTGCCCATTCTCTCACCACACATTATGTAGCGGCCTCATCGTTTTAATAAGTTTCCATCATCAGGATTGTGCTAACCTTTATAACTCCCTCGAGGTAGTGCCCATTAGAGGTGAGGATTATGGAAGTCATCGTTCCGGATACTAGTGTCATTGTTGACGGCAGGCTCACGCAGTACCTGCGGGAGCTCGGCGAGAGGGTTAGGGTAGTCGTTCCCGAGGCCGTTGTGGCGGAGATAGAGCACCAGGCAAACGAGAAGAGGGCTATAGGTCACGTCGGCCTCGAGGAGCTCAAAAAGCTTCGCGAGATGGCGGAGAAGGGGGAGATTGAGCTCGAATTTTACGGGGAGAGACCGGAGCTCTGGCAGATAAAGCGTGCTAAATCGGGCGAGATAGACAACATGGTTAGAGAGGTGGCCATGGAGCTCAAAGGGATACTTCTGACGGGTGATGCCGTTCAGAGGGACGTGGCAATAGCCAAGGGTATACGCGTTATCTACCTTGAGGCCAGAAGGGAAGTCAGGCACCGCCTCGAGGACTTCTTCGATGAGAACACGATGAGCGTCCACCTCAAGGCAGGGGTCGTGCCCATGGCCAAGAAGGGCAGGCCCGGTGAGTGGCGCCTTACTCCCCTGCGGGAGGAACCCCTCACGGACGATGAAGTTCACGAGATCGCGGACGACATAGTGGAGAGGGCAAGGAGGGACCCGGAGAGCTTCATAGAGCTCGATGCCGAGGGGGCAACCGTAGTTCAGCTCAGAAACTACCGTATAGTCATTGCGAGGCCGCCTTTTGCAGATAGGATTGAGATAACCGCCGTGAGGCCCATAAAGAAGCTCTCCATAGAGGACTACCACCTCAGCGAGAAGCTCCTCAAGAGACTAACGGAGAAGGCTGAAGGTATACTCATAGCCGGTGCGCCCGGAGAGGGTAAGAGTACCTTTGCACAGGCCCTGGCGGAGTGGTATTCATCTATGGGCAAGATAGTGAAGACTATGGAGAAGCCGAGGGACCTCCAGGTTGCGGAGGAGATAACGCAGTACACCGCCCTTGAGGGGAAGATGGAGCTTACGGGTGATTTGCTCCTCCTCGTGAGGCCGGACTACACGATATACGACGAGATGAGGAAGACGAGGGACTTCAAGATATACGCCGACCTCAGGCTGGCGGGAGTTGGAATGGTTGGCGTGGTGCACGCGACCAAACCGATAGATGCAGTTCAGCGCTTCATAGGAAGGGTCGAGCTCGGAATGATACCCCAGATAGTGGACACGGTGCTTTTCATCAAAGCCGGAAAGGTGGAGAAGGTTCTGAGCCTCGAGTACAAGGTCAAGGTTCCGAGCGGCATGACGGAGGAAGACCTCGCGAGGCCCGTGATAGAGGTCAGGGACTTCGAGAGCGGCGAGCTGGAGTACGAGATTTACACCTACGGCGAGGAGATAAGCATAGTTCCGGTCAAGAAGAAGGGAGAGAAGGCCCCCGCCCTTAAGCTGGCCGAGAGGAAGCTCCGCCAGGAGATAAAGCGCTTCCTTCCGGATGTTTACACCGAGGTGGAGCTCGTGAGCCCGCACAGGGCGGTTGTGTACGCGGACGAGTTTGACATCCCGACCATCATAGGCAAGAAGGGCAAGAGAATAACGGAGCTGGAGAAGAAGGTGGGCATAAGCATAGACGTCAAGAGCTTCGAGGAGAGGGCCATGGAGGAGGGCCCCAGGGAGAAGATTCCGGTGGAAATCGAGGAGAAGAAGAGGCAGTTTGTCCTGAGGGTGAGCAAGGACTTCGCGGGCATGCCCATCAAGTTCTACGCCGGGGAAGACTACATCTTCACGGCCACCCCGAGCAAGAAGGGCCTCGTCAAGGTAAACAGGAACACCCCGATAGGCAGGGAGCTTGAGCGCATCGTAAGGGAAAACCTCGAGGTATGGGCTAGCATTTGAGGGCTTTCCGAGAGGTGGCCCTTACCTCCTCACCAGCTTTATCACCGCCTCGACGTGGGGCGTGTGCGGGAACATGTCCACTAAAACGGCCTCCTCAACGCGGTAGGCCTTCTTCAGGTGGTTCTCGTAGTCGAGCCTGAAGGCCCTAGGGTTGCACGAGACGTAAACCACGTTCTCAACTCCGCTTTTGATGAGGAGTTCCGCCGCTTCTTTCAGCCCCTTACGCGGCGGGTCAACTATCACGGTGTCGTACTCTCCGATGAGAGTTTCCTCCGCTCTCCCGACGTGGAACTCGGCATTCACCCCGTTAAGTTCGGTGTTTTTCTTCGCCATTTCCACCGCAAAGGGGTTGACTTCGACGCCTTCAACCTCGAAGCCCCTCTTCGAGAGGTAAACACCAAACGTCCCGACGCCGGCGTAGAGGTCGAGAACCTTCTCCCCCTCCGTAAAGTCCTCCACGGCCTTAAGGAGCAAGGGTAAGGCGTAGCTGTTGGTCTGGAAGAAGCCCTTGGGGTGGATAAGGTAGGTAACGTCCTCAGCCCGCTCGCGGATGTACGGTTCTCCAGCCACCAGTTGCGCATCACCGCGCGGGTCGTCCCTTTCATCCCTCTTAACGCTCCAGTAGAGAGAATCAGCGAAGGAAAAGTAGTCTTTAAACGCCTCCAGAACCTCTTCTTGAGGCTCAACGTGGGCTATTATGTTTACCATGACGTCTCCAGTGAACTTGCCCTCCCTCACCTGGAGGTAGTGCACCTCCCCGGTTCTTCTCCTTAAATCCCATGGCCTTAGGCCGGTCTCGCGGAGGAAGTCCCTCAGGGCGCGCAGATACCCGGGAGTGTGCTTCGAGAAGACGGGGCATTCTTCAAGGTTTTCCACCTCCAGGGGCGCGCCGTACTTCTTCAGCCCGATTCCGGAGGTGGTCACTATGAAGTTGCTCACGTTTCGGAAGCCCCACACCTTGGGCGAGCCCTTAATCTCGGCGCTTATCCCTGTGGCCCTCTCGAAGAGCCCTCTCTTGAGGCGCAGCTGTTCCTTATACTTCAACCCCTGCCAGAGACAGCCGCCGCAGGTTCCGAAGTAAGGGCACCTCGCCCCCTGGCGGAGGGGGGACTCTCCAAGGAGCTCGAAGTCAAGGGCTATTTTTCTCCCGAAGCGGCGCTTCGTTCTCTTAACCTTCACCCTATCGCCCGGATATGTGAAGGGGACGTAAACCTCACCGTCTCCGCCCCTCAGAACCCCGAGACCGTCGTTGCTCATGCCCTCGATTTTCCCCTCGTGCCTCATGGTCTTGAGTACGGGCAGGGGTTTAAGAGGGTTCTCATGGGACAATTTCAACTTCATCTATGTCCCTAAAATCTTCATCGAAAGTCGCTATTCCCTTTACTCCGTTAACGGCGCACGTTGCCAGAATCTGCGCGTCTTTGGGCATTAGGCCGTAGGTTACAGCATAGAGTTCAACGAGTCCCGGACTTGAAACGTCATCAATGAGTTTTATGTTGAACTGGAAAACGAGGCTTAAAACTGAGGTGAACGCCTCTCTGATCAGTGCTTTCCCCTCATCACTCTTTAGAAAGCGCTTCACATCGTACCTGTTCTTGATGCCCCTTCTATCCGAGATCAGCTTTCGAAGAGTTACATAAACTGCCTCTTCGAGGGCAGCGAAGGACGTCACAAACTCACCTCTGTGTGCCTCAAGCACACTCTCGGCTCTCTTTGTTAGAGGGGGTCTGAAAGAGATAGTTGTAGAAAACGTTCGCATCAACGTAAATCAACGCCCGGCCTCCTCGGCGTAGGATTCAAGCTCCTCAACCGTTGCCTTTCCAAGCATTCCCGGGTAGACCTTCGTTCTCATAGCTTTCGCTAGCAGTTTTGCATCCATCTCTATGAGATTCTTAAAGAGCTCCAGATCAACGTCTGGGGGTACCTTTATCTTCACCTCACCCATTCTCCCACCAAAATATTTTCCCCTGCTGGAGTATTAAAAGTTTCGCCGTATGCCCTTGACGGACGATGGGAGAACTTATTTATACCTTCTACGGATAGTAACCATGGTGATTGCTGTGGAGAGAAGACAGCTTAAGTGTCCCCTCTGCGGGGGGATAGACTTCCAGGTCGAGGAGGGCAAGCTCGACAGCAAGTGGGGTTTTACGGCACACAAGGTCAAGATAGTTATCTGCAAGAACTGCGGCTACGTCATGATGTTCTACAAGGGAAGGACGATATGGGATTTCGACTGAAGTGAAGAAAAGAAAAGGCTCAGAACTTCTCGTGGTAGAGCTCTGCAAGCCTCTTTATCCCTTCCTTTATCTCCTCTTTGCTCGGCCGTGAGAAGTTGAGCCTTATGGCGTTTCTACCGCTCTCGTCGGTGTAGAACGGCTTACCAGGGACAACAACGACACCCTTCTTCTCCATAAGCTCCTCGGCGAAGGCCATTCCGTCCGCTCCTTCTGGCAGGAACAGCATCACGAACATTCCCGCGATTGGCCTGGTGAATTCTGCCTCCGGGAGGTGCTCTTCGAGGGCCCTGAGCATCGCGTCCCTCTTCTCCCTGTATCCAGGGAGGCCCTGCTTGAGGTGGTACTCCTCAAAGTAGCCCCTCCTGAGATACTCAAGGGCTATGTACTGGGAAATCGTTGGAGCGCAGAAGTCTATCGGGGACTTCTCCATCAGGATTTTCTGCTTTACTTCCCCGTGGGCTATTATCCACCCAACGCGGAAGCCCGTGCCGAGAACTTTGCTGAGGGTTCCAGCCACTATCACCCTGCCCTCCCCGTCCATAACCTTGAGTGGAGTCGCCTCACCCTCGTAGCGCATGAAGTTGTAGGCCGAGTCCTCCACTATCAAAAGGTCGTACTCGCTCGCGAGCTCAAGAAGGTGCTTTCTCCGCTCTTTGCTCATCGTAACGCCCATGGGGTTCTGGCCGGTGGGGATGGTGTATATGAACTTCACCTTGACTCCCTTCTTCTTCAGCTCCCTGAGCTTCTCTTCAAGAAGGTCTGTCCTCATCCCCTCGCCGTCAACCGGAACTCCATAGACCTTTGCCCCCAGCTGCTCGAAGGCTAAAAGTGTGTTTATGTAACTCGGGTTCTCGGTTATCACGACGTCACCGGGGTCTATGAGAACCCTTCCAAGGAGGTCGAGGGCGCCTGTTCCCCCAACGGTTATGATTATATCATCCGGAGAAACACTGTACCCCTCGTATTTTTCAAGGAACTTCGAGATTTCTTCCCTCAGCTCGGGGATTCCGTTGGCTGGAGTGTACATGACGGAGGCTGGAACCTCCCTAAGTATTTCTTTCGCAAGCTCTCCGAGGACTTCCCTCGGGATGAGGTTCGGGTCTGGGTCGCCGGCCGAAAGGGAGATGAGTTCCCTTCCCTTGGCTCTGAGCTCGGCGGCCTTCTTCATAACATCGGCGAGGGCCGAGCCTTTAATCCAATTGGCCCGCCCCGCGAGAAACTTGTCGTACTCCATGAGAACCACCGATTAAAAATCGCCCCGAAACTATTAATAGCTTACCCTCATCAGAACGTTAAGGTGAGAGTATGAAGCCGAAGGTCTTCATCACGCGCAGGATTCCCGAGAACGGGATAGAAATCTTGAAGGGGCACTTCGAGGTTGAGGTCTGGGAGGACGAGCATGAGATACCAAGGGAAGTCCTGCTTGAGAAGGTTCGTGATGTGGATGCGCTCGTCACGATGCTGAGCGAAAGGATTGACGCCGAGGTCTTCGATGCCGCACCGAGACTCAGGGTAGTGGCCAACTACGCCGTCGGCTACGACAACGTTGACATCGAAGAGGCGACCAAACGCGGAATCTACGTCACCAACACACCCGACGTCCTAACGAACGCCACCGCGGACTTTGCGTGGGCACTCTTACTCGCAACCGCCAGGAGGCTCGTTGAGGGGGATACCTTCGTCCGCTCAGGCGAGTGGAAGCGAAAAGGTGTCGCCTGGCACCCCCTCATGTACCTCGGCCACGACGTCTACGGCAAGACCGTCGGAATAGTCGGCTTCGGAAGGATAGGCCAGGCGATAGCGAGGAGGGCAAAGGGGTTTGGAATGAGAATCCTTTACAACGCCCGCTCAAGAAAGCCAGACGTCGAGAAGGAGCTCGGAGCGGAGTTCAGGCCCCTTGAAGAGCTCCTTAAGGAGAGCGACTTCGTTGTATTGGCGGTTCCGCTCACGAAGGAAACCCACCACATGATAAACGAGGAGCGCTTGAAGCTCATGAAGCCGACCGCGATACTCGTCAATATCGCACGCGGCAAGGTAGTGGATACGGGGGCGCTCATCAAGGCCCTCGAGGAGGGCTGGATAGCTGGAGCAGGCCTGGATGTCTTCGAGGAGGAGCCCTACTACAACGAGGAGCTCTTTGCTTTGAAAAACGTCGTTCTGGCACCGCACCTCGGCAGCGCTACCCATGGAGCGAGGGAGGGAATGGCAGAGCTCGTTGCGAGGAACCTCATAGCCTTTAAGAACGGCGAAATACCGCCGACGCTGGTAAACAAAAAGGTCTTAAACGCCAGGAAGCCAGGATTTGAGTGATTCTACCCTTTTACCCGTGGGCTTAATGGAGGAGCGGAAATCAAAGCTCCTCCACTATCTTTAGAACCTCGCGCAGGTCGCTTATTATAAACTCGCACTCGTTCCAGAGCTCTCTTTTGCTTCCCTCCGGGTCGTAGAGGACGCTGCTCATGTCAACGCTCCTCGCACCGACGCAGTCCTTTGAGGGGTTGTCGCCCACGTAGATGGTCTCATCTCCCTCAACGCCCGCCTTCTTCAGGGCCAGCTGGAAGACCGCCGGGTGGGGCTTGTAGAATCCCGCTTCCTCGCTGGTGGTTATCGAATCGAAGTACTCGAGGAGCCCAAGGGCCTCGAGGTGAGCCTTGAGGTAGTCGTTGTCCGAGTCAGTGACGAGGCCAACGTGGATGCCCCTCTCGCGGAGCCCCTTGAGGACTTCCTTGGTTCCCTCAACGAGCTCGCCGTGGAGGGCGTGCATTCTCAGGTGAATCTCCCAGAAGTCGGCCGGAACTTCGAAGCCGTACTCCTTCCCCACTTCCCCCATGGCCTCTGTGTCTATTATTCGGACGGGCTTGAAGGGCTTCCCGGCCAGGGCCTTAAACGCTCTGGAGGAGGCGTCCTCGTAGGCTTTCCACACCTCAACGACGTCAAGGTCTTCCCTTCCGGCTTTCCTGAGAACCTCGCGCACTATGTTCTGGTGGGTAACCTCCTCCCCCCGCTTGGTAATGAGAGTCCCCACGAAGTCGAAGAACACTGCCTTTATCACGTTCACCACCGCATAAAGCTCCCTTTTTGGGGTTAAAACCCTTTGTTATACGGCCGTTAAATATGGGGCCGTGCCATTTTTCTGACATTGCGACAATTCTTTTCCCTAATTTTTGAAATTTTTAGTCAAAAGAGCAACGTTTAAAGCACAAGTGCTAAATATCTCAAGGTCTTCCTGTCGTACGGAGGTGGTAACCATCGAAGCCCTCCTACTTGTGTGGGGCGTTAGGGACGAAGACCTGGAGCGCCTCCCCGTGGATGGGTACTGGCTCTACGGGGAGTACGACTTCATAGGAAAAATATACGCCGAAAGCGAGGAGGAGTTTGAGGCCCTTAAGAGGCAGATTGCGAGAATAGTCGGCCACAACTTCAAGATATTCCCCGTAAAATACAGCGCGACTTCTCCCTCGGGCCCGGTATTCGGGGAGAAGGTCGAGGTATCAGCCTATCTTTGAGTCCATCAGCCCCTTCTCTTTCAGCTCTTTGTACGCCCTTCTCAAAGCGTCCCTTATGAGGTATCTCCTGTTCATGCCGCCGAGTTTATAAGCCGCTTTCCGGAGGCTCCCTTCCTTGAGAAAGAGCCTTATCAACCTCTCGTCTTCCTGATCAAGGTCGAGGTGCTTGAGCGCCATCCTCGCTATCTCCAGGGGGCTGTTCCCCTCGTAGGGGAGCTCTGAGGAGAGAACGGGCCTGCTCCTCTCCACGAGTTCAAACTCAACGACCGTTACCTCCCCCCTGAGGTTCGGGTAGTGCTCCCTCAGCGCCCGCAGGAGTTCCTCCCTGCTTGAGAAGCCGTCCTTTATGGCGTCCTCTTCCGTGAGCTCCTCGATGGACTTCCGCTCCACCCTCCTTATCCTAGCCCTTCCGAGGACGTAGCCCCCCGCGTGTATGAAGACCTCGTCGCCCTCCCTGAGGTTCACCTTCCCCGCTCTGACCGTGGCACGCTTTCTGCCGGAGAGGATGGCCTCCCTATACCTGCCGTCGAACTTCAGGTGCCTCATCTCTTCCCACCCAGGAGGCGGAACCTTATGGCCATGACACCGTAGCGGTCCTCCTTCCACTTGGGGTACATGCCGTGGAAGCGCTTCACGGCCTCCTCGTAGCTCGGTGAATCCGGAAAGACCTTTTCAATCTTCTCCTCGCGAAGGAGCTGGCGGAACGTCTCGTACCGCTTAACCCACACGACCTCCGCGGGGATGAGGTCGTTGAAGAGTATCTTGTCCCCCGCTTTCATCCCCCTGAGCTGGGGGTAGGCCACCCTCGCCTCGATGAGCTTCTTTCCGCTCTTTATCATCTCGAGGTATTCCTCTCTCACACGAAGTTTGTACACCCTCACGCCTCTCCCCGGTTTTTGAAGGTAGGGGCTCTTTAAAAAGTTGCCGCGCTATGAGCTTGTATCAATTTACATGTCAACCATTTTAAGGGGCGCTGTACAATGGGATTTTTCCGAAAACTTTAGTGAAGTCCCCCTGGCAAACGATGCCGAAAAAAGACCTATGGTCATAATAGGAAGTGGGGTTGGTACGAGAAGCATGGGAAGGGCTGACACCACTCCATTTAACGCCCCCTCCCGCCTGTTTTTGTGAGCTGCCATTTCGTTATATTCATGAACCATTTTAATAAAACCGTGTTTTCTTCAAGCATCAGAAATTCTTTAATTTTTATTGATTTTACTACAAAAAATTTTTAAACACTAACGTTAGTTGTAAAGCCTGGTGATAATAATGAGAAAAGCCGGAGGATTGGTGATAGTAATACTCCTGCTCGGGAGCTTGATCAACATTGGAACTGTTCAAGCACTCAGCCAGGACCCTTACGAGGACTTCTGGAGGATACTCGAGAAGGAGGCAAATCTTATCCCAGAAGCGGGATCAGGGAACGTTACAGCTATTAACGAGTTATTCCAGAACTCTCACGCCGGGGCCGAAAACGCTGCACTAATCTCCGCCCAAACCTGGCAGGCCCTCCAAGAATTAAAATCAGCAGGGGTAAAACTGTACTACACTGAGGAAGAGCTCAGGAGGATGGCCCTGGAGATTAAAAGCCAGGGCCTCCCCCAGGAGACGGTTCGGGCCTTAAAAGAGCAGGGGTGGAGTGATGAGGAGGTGAACAACCTTCAGGAGTACTTAATCCAGCACGCGGATGAAGTCAGCGGGGATTTTAACATGAGTGAGTTCCTCACGGAGTTCTCGAACGCTTTTCTCAGAGTGGCTTTCAAGTGCAATGAGTACGAGAGTAAGGCGTTAGAATGGAAGTACTGGTCAAATCCTGGGACATTCTCCATTCGGGGCGAGGAGGTTCTTCTCCCGGCCATCTCGAGCGAATGGGGTGCTTTTTATGAGGTTTACCGCTCTAAAAGCATTGATGATAAGTTATCCGCCCTCAGAAGGTTAAAGGAGAGGGAGTTAAAACTCATTGAATCCGGTGGAAAGTTGGGTGACGGGTTTTTGGTAATGAAAATAACAACCTCACCCCGGAAACTCACGACCCTGGACGAGACCTCTACTAAAACGTCAAGCGTCTCCTCCCTTCCAATCCGCCGGGTTCCAATCAAGCCAGTACCAGTTAAACCAAAACCGTGCACTATAATCTATTACTGGAACGCTTTGAAGGCTTACAATCTCACCCTTCAGGTTGAGTCCATTCTCACGGCCCAAAAGTTCGGGAACTCCAATCCTGAACTTAATTACCGCTTGAATGAGAAGGTGAGCGAGCTGGCTGACGCTCTGAGGGCGCGCAGGGTTGTTAATGGTGGTGATTGTTCCGGAGTAAGCCCTCCTGAGCCGGGAATTTTGGGAGGGTCTCTCACGGAAGAGGCTCTAACTGCCGGGCGGTTAGAGGTTAAGAGTGTCCGCGTGGAGCCCGTTGAGGTGGCTGAGGATTATGCCACGTACAGGGTCGTGGTGGAGGTTCAGGCTGTGGGGAATGCTGTTTCCAGCGTTAATGTGGAGTTTAAGGGTGTGGAGTTGAGTGACGCTGAGAGCGGCGGGTTTTTGTATGAGAATGAGGTGAAAACGGTCGCGAGTGGTGTTAGTGGTAGGGTTTACGGTAGTGGGAGCGTTGAGGTCAGTGGTGTCGTCAGGGTTTCGTACGAGTCCCACTCTGGGCCTGTTCCATTATCAGCGAGTTCACCTGAAACGTCAATGAAGCTGATCGAAGTGCCTTACTCGGGCACGATAACCCTCAACGATCCAGTGGATCCTCAAAAAGTGAATGTTAGTATCATCCCTATTGACGAAGATGGGGATAGTACCATACTCGAAGGAGAAAGTGTTAAATTTATGGTGAAGATCTTGAATGAAAATGGGGAGTTCGTTAAGGGCAATTGTTACATCGACATTAGTTATCCCATTACATCGACGGAAACAAGTATTGCAAAATTTCAGAGCTCATTTAGCGTTTCAGCTGGAGGGAGCGTAAGTGAGACTATGGGCGAACTCACATATGAGTATCCGGGGGTATTTAATTACCTGGGAAAATGCTACTTTAACCAATATTCAAAAACCGTAAGTGGTAGTGTTACTGTAATTTCAGCTGAAAGGGGGAGCAGATCGATTAGTGGTGCATTTGGTATATACCCTGCTACAATATACGTTGGGGATGTAGCCATGTTTCACTATACAGTAATTCCCTTAGAGGACTCTATATCCAATCCCACTGTGACACTCGAAAGTGATGATAATTCTATACTAATACTTAAAAAGACGTATCAGGGGGCAGTGATAACGAGAGATAAATACTTGGAAGGTTATGCTTATTACAAATTCGACAGAGCTGGAACGTATAGGATAACATTAAAGGTCAATGGTTTGCCAATATTTTCAAAAAACATTAAAGTAAATAATCTTCCCGAGCTAACCCTTCATCTGGAGTGCTCTAATGAGCCAGTATTACTCGGAGAAACAGAGGTATGTAACATTATAGTCAAGAAGAATACATTATCCGCTGATGTGCCATATGCAATAACTACCAAGATGCTTGATAGTGGCGAAGACACTTCGAGGGCAATCAGCACTAATATTATTACGGATGTCATTCCAGCAAAATTCAGCGGCAAGATAGCGGAAGTGTTTGTGCCGCTCGATGAAAGAATGACTGAGGCTCTCAAGCTTAGTGATGTGCGGGATTTAACCCCCAGAACTGGAGTATGGTCATGTGAAGACGGAACTTGCTACTATACTTTAAAGAGAGCAGACACGCCACATTACCTGAAGGTTACCGTTAGATTAGGCTCTGATCAGTATAGGAACCTGGAAGGGATAATAATGGCAAGGTACACAGGAAGTAAATACTGGAATGAAGACGCCGATGAGGGCATTAAAAAAGGAGCATTAATGGGGATTGCTCCTGTCGGTTTAGCATACGCCCCAGTAGAATACCTAGGGGCAATGATAGTCGAAATGGCCCCAGCTTCGGAACCCGTGAAAACAATTACCCAAATATTCCTATTCGCTAAAGATATTTGTCAAGGGATTTGGAAAGAGATTAACTTTGGAGGGTGATGCACGTGAAGTTTGATGTCCTTTCAACGGCGATCTCAGTGTTATCTTTGCTGGCGTATGCCTTTAGTAAGGAGGAGGTCCATTTTCTGTCCTTCATTTTATTTGCATTTCTCTCGGCTTTTTATCCCGTTAAAAGTGAGATTCAGAAGCTAAAAAGAGAACTTAACATCAAAGGTATTGATCAGGACCTAGGAGAAGTACTGGCCAGATACCTCTTGTTGGGGATTGTTGCAGTCGCCTTTGCCACGAGCGGAGATCTCAAAGACTTTGTTGCTCTGTTGTTACTGTACTCTTTAATTGAGAGATGGAAAATCCGGCAAGAACTTGTTCACATTAGAAATAATTTAAGATATTCACCCTGAAAGAGTGAGAAAATAAGCATTTACAGAGAATCCCAAAATATTGGCCCAACACATATCCAAATCAAAATAATAACCCCAGTTCAACAAAATGAAGGTGATTATATGCTTGAGGTATACCTGCTGATGGCGCTTCCCTGGATCTTTTATTTATTTCTAATGTACTTCTTCCGCCGTAGGCTACTTAGAGAACTTGGGGAGATCAATCGCAGGCTGTTAAATCTCGAAAACCACGTTAGGAGGGGAGAGGCAGATGATTAGTTACATCCCACCATGGAATTCAATCGTAGCACTGGCATACATTATTTTAGCAGTAAGTATGGTGCTCAAGATACGCCCCAGTGCCGGAGAACTGATATTCGTAATCCTTTACAGTATCTCATCAATTGCCATCTCTCTTATATCCTTGGGCTACTCCGTACTCCTCTTAGGGCCGCTTTTAATGTATGGAGCATTAGCTTACTCTGAAAAAACAAGCCTGAATAACCTAAAAGGAGAGATTAGCAAGCTGGAGGGGAAACCATGAAAGTTCACCGTGTCATACTGGCCATTATAGTGGCAATGCTTTTTCCCAATCTCCTTGAGATAAAAATTTATGGATGGCTCATTGCCCCAATTCTGGTTTTTGTAGTACCTTGGTTATTTGTTTGGGCATTTTTTGATGACGTTGACGAACTAAAAGCGAGCATAGCCAGACGGGTTAGATCATTAAAGCACACAAAGAGCCAAGCAACAATCTTAGCGGGGACAATAACCCAACTCGTGAGGGCAGTGGATTCATGTCAGTGGCTGTGAAGCTTCTTGTTGATGATGGAGAAAGTCGACCAAGAGTCTCACAATAGATGGTGGCAGCATGGGGCGTTACTTTAACGTGGAGTGCCAAGATTGCAGACATGGCTGGAGGATAGAAGTCTGGGAGGCAAACTGGAAGTGTCGAAGCGTAGGAGTGTTCCAGCAGTCTCTACAAGGGGGTTTTCCCTTCAGTGGACTGCTGTCCAGGGTGAGCATTCGTACGGGGTTAAGCTTTTCGAGGTCCTTGGTGGGCAGGAGTTGGAAGTGGACAGTAGGGAGGGGGAGGTGAGTGTTGCTTCTAAGAATCAGCTCTTTGCGGTGGTTATGAGAGCTTTTCCGACTGAGCTTGAGGGTGGTGGGACTGTGTACTTGACCGTTAAGGTCAGGAATTTTGATGCTGGTGCTCTTTCGCTCAGTGGTTTCGTTGAGGATGAGAGTGGAGCGATAATAAAGAGGATTGATGGTTTTGAGGGGAGGATTCCGGCTAACGGGGTGAAGAATATCACGTTTGGTTACACGGTTTACGGTGTTGGTGCTCACGCGTTCAGAGTCTTCCTCGACAATTATGATGGTGAACCGAATGGTAAGGGCGAAGAACACTGGGCGGAAGTGACGATGGAAGTAAAGCCAGTAAATGGGAGGGAATTGAAACAGGTAGGGTTTGAATGCGACGATCCCGAATTTAACTGGAATGGAATAGAGTACAAGGCTCCGATAGTGTGCAGAGCGTCTGTCTATAATCCCTCTAAAAACAACGTTGAAATAAGTATTGTAAATGTTAAAACTTGGACGATAGATAATCAGGCCTTAGAAAATTCCTTAGGTCATACTTGGGAGGTTGAGTATCCTAATGTAATACATGGATCTGAAACCGCTACGATAATCTTCAAAAATACAGCTCGTACAGGGCTTCTCGCACTTGAGAAGGATTTGTTTGGAAGTTATATCTCAGTTTCACTGAGATACATTATCTCCCCTCAGAATGGAGATGACATAGCATTCACCGGCACGGATACAATAAACATACGACAAGACAACAAAGACGTGATAGTGGATGTTGGAACTAACTTAGTTTTAATTGGAGCAGACGTTAAGGCAGGAATAACAATAGCTAAACTTGCCAAGAATGGAGAAGTTATCAAAGCTCTCAAGAATGCTTGGCCTTACGGAGTAAGCTTCTTCAGGTGGGGATGGTCACAGATAAACAATTGAGGAGGTGCAAAGATGGTGAGGGAGCAACTGTTGATCGTTTTCCTTTTCCTTTTTTCAATTATCTACGGGCTGCTCATATATCGCGGAAAAGCTACAAAGGGGATTAAAGTGTCCATTACCGTCCTTCTCTCAGCATACCTCGCGGTGAAAGCGCTCTTGGAGTCAAACCCTAAGTTTTGGGGATTGTTGGTGCCGGTTTTAATTTTCTACCTTACCGAAGTCGGATACTATTCCTATCACCTGCTGTTAGGTGTAGATCTTAATGATTCAAGTGAAAGGAGAAAAAAGTTTAAGTTAGATTTAAAGAACGGAATAGGTCTCGCCTTGCTTTTAGTCCTCTTTGAGATCGTTCCGCTACTTGCTGTGTATTACGCCACTCAGAATATCCTCCTATCCGCTACAGTTGGACTCGGAAGTGGATTGTTTTTCCTTACACTACCAAACTTTGATGAAAACGTATTCGGGTATGCTTTCGACTTTTATACACTCCTAGCGAGTATAACAACAATGGTGGTGATTTATGGGAATTAAAAACAGGCCTGTAATCCCATCTCTTATGTTTTTTCAATGATAGGCTCATTTTATCTTGTCAAGTACTTGATCCACCAGCTCCTAATCACAGCATACGTCGTTATTTTCCTTTGTAGTTCATTGGAAGAAGATGAGGTCTATCAAAGAGAGAGCATTAACGGCCACTGTGGTTAGCTTTCCACTTATGTCTTTCCAACGTGGGTCATAATTGAAAATATGCTTTTAACCCTTGTCCTAGGGATTGTGTGGAGTCTTTCTACTGGAGTTACAGTTTATGAAATACTATCAAGGAAACCTATTGTTACAGACAATTGGGGTTCAAACATTAATGACGCTTCCAAGGGCGGCAAAAATAGTATGGGACTTCGTAGGGCCAATTGTCATTGGAAAGATTAAAAACGAAATCTTGGGGTGATCTTGGGATGATACCTGCAAGCTCCTTAAAAAGGAGAGCATTTGTCCATTTCATTCTTTGTTTTATTTTGCTGTTTCCATAACGTACAAGCTTGTTAACCCGGATGAAGTTATCACGTTTTAGATTTTCTTGGAGTTTTAATAATGATGGCATCAATACTTTAGAAAATACAGAAGCCCAGAACTTCCAGAAGAAAAGATGATAGTGTTAGGGCTATTGATAATAACTGATATTCTTGGAATGCATCAGATTACAGACAATGAAGTTTTATCGGTTTCCCTTGAGATCCTATGGGGAACTATAATAACGATTTCAAGCTATGCCATTATTCACTACAACAAGTTTAAATATTTACAAATCTCCAAGGAGATAGGGAGCAAGTGACTCCAGCAGGAAAGGTGTTAACCAAAATGGGCTGTGAACCAAAGATTGGGCCTTTGGATGAATTTAGAAGTATGGTTCACTTTGAACTGAATAGTACTGATAGTGTTATATTGGACATCAAGGAGGTTGATGATAATGGGGGTTAAAGAGACACTCTGGGCTGTCATGGTTTTTACTGGCCTTATTCCCATTATTCTTTGTTCATTTCAGGCGATAATTGTTCGATAAATGCATACTCCAACTCAACCTGTACCATTCTTTAAGGGTCAAGAAGATGCTGCCGCGCCATTCACAAAAAGTTTAAATCAGATGAGGGCCAAAAGATATTAGGTGAGAGGAGTGAGGAGAGCCCAGAGTGCGATAGAGTACCTTTTCATGCTCGCGGCCGCGCTAATCCTCGTTGCGGTTGTGGTGAGGGTCATCGGCGACAGCCTGAACCAGATAAACGACGTCATCACCCAGTACACGGAAGTTATGAGGGAAAAGCTCATCCAGAACCTGTGAGGTGAAATAATGAACGGCGAACTTCTTCTCGCTATCATAGGGGTTATTATGGGTATTCTCACGTCCTACACGGACATAAAAACGGGCTTCATTGAAGACAGGCACGTTTTCCCAACCTTCACCTACATTGAGAGGCTCTTCTCCAGGGGCGAGGTTGAGGACACGGGCTCTACGGGCCTTTTTTCTTGGGTTATCCTTCCTGCGGCTGAAATAGGGGTGCTCTACTACCTCGTGAGGGGCCTCTCGGAGGGGAACGTTTTCCTTGCCCTCTCGGGGCTCATAGGCCTAATCGCCGGCTTCCTCCTCGGCTATTTCCTCTACTTCATAGGGGGCTGGGCCGGCGGTGACGTCCTCATCCTGGCGGCGTTCTCGGCGCTCTTCCCCTACGCGTCAAGCTACGCGAGGGTCAGGCCCTTCTACGCCACCAGCTACCCTCTACACGCGGTGACGCTCCTCTTCAACAGCATAATCGCTATCTTCCCCTTCATACTGCTCTACGCCCTCGGTGTGCTCATAGCGCGGGGAGAGGGAAGGAAGCTCACGGAGGTGTTCACGGAGAACGTCCGCCTCACCGTCGAGGGCGCCCTCTGGGTAATGGCGGCGATAACGTTCATCATAGTCCTCGCCAGCGCCGTTGGGGTTACGCTCAATCCTATCATCCGCTACGCACTGACGCTGGTACTCCTCTTTGTCCTCGGCAAGTACAGGGTCGTTGGCGATGCCCTCGGTCTCTTCGCCCTCGCCTACGGCGCCTACACCATCGGGACGGACTTTCTCTACGTCTTCGGGAAGCTCCTGCTGACCTTTTACGCCTTCAAGCTGTTCTTCTCCGTGGTTAAAGTGCTCAGAGCCGAGGTTCTCATGGAGGAGAAGCCCCTCGAGGAGATAAGGGAGTGGGACATAATAGGCGAGTGGATATACGAGAAGGGCGGGGAAGTGCGGAGGGACAGGGAGAGCTTCCTCGACAGGCTCAGGAAGGGCATTCTCACCGGTGACCTGAGCGTTCTGAACCCTGATTACGGGGACGTTATAGTCTCGCCAACGGCGGAGGGAATTAAGAAGGAGCAGATTGAGAGGCTCCGTGCCCTCGTTGAGGAGGGAAAGCTCGAGAACCGCTTCCTGGTCAAGAAGGCCATGCCCTTTGCCCCGGCACTCTTCCTCGGCTTTCTGATTTCGATACTCTACGGTGATATATTCTGGTGGCTCGTCCTGAAGATGGCGGGCCTCTAGGGCCCTTTAAAATTTGGGTCAGGGAAGGGCGTGTTCGTCACCTTTCGGCAAAGCAAAAGCTCATCATCCCCCGACGTTAAATGGGAAGTGGGGTTAAAAGGTTAGCCCCCAATGAGCCCCTCGATTATCTCCCTCACTTCCAAGAGGTTCTCAACGACGTGGTCGCCCTCAACCCCCTCGTGTGGGTTTATCGCTATAGCTACGTCGGCCTCGCGGAACATCGCTATGTCGTTGTAGCCGTCCCCAACGGCCACCGTGAGCTCCGGCTTCAGCTCATCCTTGAGCCTCCTTAGGATGGCCCCCTTCCCCTGGAAGTCAACGTGCGGTCTTACCTTTCCGGTTATAACGCCGTTCTCATCAAAGATTAGCTCGTTCGCGAAGACGTAGTCAACGCCGAGCTCTTCCCCGACCTTCCTCGCGAGGCACATGAGGCCGCTCGAGAGGATTGCCACCCTGAAGTTCTCCCCCTTCAGAAACTCAATCAGCTCTCTCGCCCCTTCCATGTACTCCACTTTTTCAACCCACTCCATAATCTCCTCCCTCGTGTGCCCCCTCCAGAGGGACGCGTCGAGCTCGGCCCACTCGGCATAGCTTATCTCGCCGGCAAAAAAGCGCTCCGCGTACTCCTTGCCCTTCTCCCACGTCCCAAAGCGCTTGTGGAGCTCCACCCACCCTGAGACTGACTTTACAAGCGTTCCCTCAAGATCAAAAGCTATGAGCCTGGCCATTTTCTCACCTAAAGAAAGGTTCGGTTGGAGCTTAAAAGCCTACTCCCCCCACCCGTACTCGCCTATGAGGGGAACGAAGGCAACCCCTCCCCAGCGCCTCTTCCTTATCTCGCCTGTTTCACTTTTCTCGACGATGTAGAGGTCCTGCCACAGGTGGTAGCTCCCCACGGGGATTATGAGCCTCCCTCCCGGCTTCAGCTGCTCCACGAGGGGTTCCGGCACTTTTGGCGCTCCCGCCGTTACGAGGATTCTATCGTAGGGGGCCTTCGGGGGGAAGCCCTTACTCCCATCGCCGAGGATGACGTGGACGTTCTTAACTCCCGCCCTCTCGAGGTTCCTCCTTGCGAACTCGACCAGCTCGGGAATCCTCTCGACTGTATACACGTCGGTCTTCACGAGCTCCGCTATCAGCGCCGCGTTCCACCCGCTCCCGGTCCCTATCTCAAGAACCTTCATTCCGGGCTCAAGCTCGGCCAGCTCGAGCATTATCGCCACCATGTGGGGGGCGCTGATTGTTTGGCCCGCGGGAATCGGGAGGGGCTCATCAACATGCGCGTAGCCCCTGTAGCGCTCCTCAACGAAGAGGTAGCGGGGGTACTTGAGAAAAGCCTGCCTAACCTCCTCGCTCCTTATGAGCCGCTCACCCACAAGGGCCTTTACGGTCCTCTCCCATCTCTCATCGAGCTCTTCCATCGGTGTATTGAACGCGCTTGGAGGATATAACGGTTACGGCATTACTTGCCGAGCGAGAGCTCCTTCGCCTTCACGACCACGGCCCCTTCCGGAAGCTCGACCTCGCCGCGCGTTATTATCACCGCCCCGTCGTAGGTGGTCAGCGTCACCTTGACCTTCTTGAAGCCTCCGGTTTCGCCGACTATGGCGAGGGGCCTCTCCTTGAGCTCCAGAAACTTCAGGAATTCCTCCGGCTCCACAAAAACCATGACGCCGCCGGCTATAACGCGGTTTGCATCTACGGCCATCCCGCACCCCATGGTACCACCGTAATGGTATGGGCGCTGAAGAAAATAAGTTTTTGGGCCTCAGTGGCCCCTGTAGATTTCGAGCTTCCTCCTAGCGCGGCCCCTTATGGCGTGCCCCATGAGGCGTGTTATCTCATCCGCCTTGGCCTTCCCGTGGCGCACCATGCCCTTCCGGGTCTTTATCTTCTCCACGACGAAGGTGTACCCGCCGACTTCAAGGGCCTCCCCCGTCACGAACTCCTCTTCCCTCTCGGCTTTAACCTTGAAGGACTGTGTGACGCCGTCTTTGAGGTATATGGAGACACCAAAGACTGCCGGAAAGTCGAGGTTCTCGCCCCAGAGCGTCTTCACGTCGTCGGTACTGGCCCTCTCAACGCGCTTCTGGCCCTCGAGCTCTATCCCCGTTATCCTAACGTCGCCCTTCTCGGTCTCGATAATGTCCCCCACCTTGACTTCGTCTCCCTCCGGGAGGTACCCCGTGACCTTGAAGCTCCTCTCGTGCTCGCTGACCACAACGGGAACCTCGCGGAGCTTGGGAAGGATTATCATCCACACGTGATGGCACTCGTTGCACCTGAGCGTAAGCTCTCTCCCCCTCTCTTTGATGACCTCAACGTCCTCGCTCCCGCACTCGGGACACACAAAATACTCCTCCATTTTCATCACCATCGGGGCTTATGGAAGGAGGGTTTAAAAAAGGTGCCGGTTGGGCTCACATCATGCCCATTCCGTACTTCATCATCTTGTTGACGAGCTTTCTGCCGTCCCTCGTCAGGTCAACGACCTTCCTTATCATGACGAGTTTGAGCAGTCCCTTGTCCATCAGCCTGTCGTATATCTCCTCGAGCTCCTTCTCGCTTATCCCGAACATCTCGTTGAGGCTCAGCGGGTCCATCCCCGAGTAGAGGGCCATGAGTACCTGCTGCTCCATCTCATCGAGCCCTCCGAGCTCCTTAAGCTCGCGCTCCAGCTCCTCCTGGAATTCGGATTTTATCGTTGGAAACTCTTCTGCCACCTTCATCAGCAACTCGAGGTAGTCCTTGCGGTACGTGAGGAGGTAGCGGAGTATGTAGAGCCTAACCTTCTTCTCCTCCACGAGGAGGTAGGATACGACGCTCTCGTTCTCGTAGAAGTGCTTTATCTTCCATGCCTCGACCTTCTTGTCGCCCATCTCGATTTCCTCGACGTCTAAATCTTCCATGTCCGCGAACAGGGAGACGGGCCTTCCCTCCACGAGCACTATGATGTTCCTCTCCTTGCGCCTCTTCCTCACGGAGCGGACGACCACTATCTTAAGCGTACCGCTCTCCCATTTGGCCTCCATGTTGAGTGCCCCACCGCGCATCCTCGCCAGGAGGAGCTTCACGGAGGCGCCGTTTATTAGAACCTCAAATATCTTGTGGACGAACTTTTTGAAGGCGTCCTCGTCGTAGATTAGCATGTTCTTGCCTATCGTGAGTATAAGGGTTTTCTCCCCTGAGGGGAGGTAGAACTTGAGTCCAAAGTGAGGCAATTCAGGGTCTGATTTGAGCTCGTCCGGAACCTTGATACTCAGATCCGCCAGGGCGGAAAATGGGAAGGTGTCCTCACCCACAACCTCTCCCATGCGGAGGTACTTTACCCCTATTCTGTCGTGCTCTATGTACGCTAGGCCCTCCTTCCACCTAACGGAGGTCGAACCTTTCCACGTTGATTGAACCGCTGCCTTAACCCTCACCTGTGCTATGGGCATTCCCAATCCCTCTTCACATACTCATTTGTTCGATGCGTGCTTCGAGTCTTTTAACCTTTTCCTGAAGTTTCTGCACCTCCTGGGAGAGCTTCACCTCGAGGGGTGTTATCGCGGGACTCTCCCCTGCCCTCTCAATAAGGGCGTCTAGTATGGAGATGGCGTTGTTGAGGTATTCGGTTATCCTTATGAGCGCTTCCTCGTGGGTGAGGGTGATGATTCCCTTATCCTTTGTCTTGACGCTTACGGGGAGCTTGGCCTTGGCCACGTAGCTCATCATGAGCTCCAGCTGCTCCTTATCCTTCTTGGAGGGGAACTTCATGAGCCACAGCCTCTTGAACTCGTCCAGCTCCGCGAGCACCTTGACGAGGAAGGCGTTGTAGTCGTCCTCACTGACGTAGCCCAGAGCGTAGCCCCTCGCGAAGTCGAGGAGGGTCAGGAGTCGCATTTTCTTGCCCTTCGCCTCGTCGAGTATCTTTGCCATCCTCTCGTTGAGAACCTCCCTGAGCTTCTTGACGAGCTCCTCCTCGTTCACCGCCTGCGGACCCTTCTGCGGTTTGGCTATCTCCTTCGCCACATTACGGGAGGGGGCGCTCACTGGAGCCGGTGGAGACGGTTTTTCCTCCCTCGTACTCTTCATGAGGTGGTATATCTCGCTGGTGTATGCACTCATCATCCTTGAAACGAGGAATACCACGAGCAGCGCGGTTCCAATGAAGCCGCCAAGTATCAGTACTACGGTCGTTGTGTCCATCAACAATCCCCCCTAAAACACGTTCTCAACAACCTTTCCCCCTGAGACCCTACGCATCCTCACCTTGCCCGTGCCTACATCGAGGTATATCGTCCTTCCGCCCTTGCCTCCGGTGTCCTCTGCCACGAGCTTTATTCTGCGTTTTTTGAGCTCCCTTTTGGCAACTTCCACGTTTCTCTGCCCGATCTGCAGGCTTTCACTCTTAACGTTCGAGAACATGTGCGCTCCCCCGAAGAGCTTCGCCTCCAATCTTCTCGGGGAGGCACCCAGCTTTACCATATCCTTTATCAGCAGTTCCAGTCCCGTGTCCACGTACTTTGCGGGGTTCCCCTTGTTGCCATAGCGGGCGCTCTCGGGAAGGAGCGCGTGGAGCAGGCCCCCTACCTTGGTGAGCCTGTCGTACAGGGTTATGCCCACACACGAGCCTAACCCGTAGGTGCTTATCACGCCGTTCTTCTTTGCTGCCGCGTAGTCCCCTATCCCAACCTTTATCTCCACAAGTTTCACCACCGTGTAAGATTAAAAGGGAAAAGATGTCAGAGCCTGAAGGTTCCCGTTTCCTTCCTGAGATCAAGGACAAGCTGCTTGAGTTCCTCCGCGGCCCTCTTTAGCTCCTCGATAGCTGCCGTCTGCTCTTCAACTGCTGAGCTGACCTCCTCAGCCGAGGCGGTGGTCTCCTCGGCTGAAGCAGCCAGGTTCTCAAGGGCTTTAAGGGCCCTGTCAATCTCCTCCTGGGTTCTTAGTATCTGCTCCTTGACGTGGCCGAGGCGTGAGCCGGTCTCGTTTATGAGCTCCGCTATGTTCGTGAGGTACTCCGTGGTTTCCCTGAGGGTCTCGGAGGATTCGCCCACAACGCTCACTCCCCTCTGGGTGGCGTTGACGGCATCACGAATCTCCTCGGTCATCTTCCCTATTATGTCCTTTATGTTGTCGGCTGCCTTCTTGCTCTCCTCGGCGAGGTTCCTGATCTCCTGGGCAACGACTGCGAAGCCCCTGCCGGCCTCACCAGCCCTTGCCGCTTCGATAGCCGCGTTGAGAGCGAGGAGGTTTGTCTGTTCTGCTATTCCCGTGATGACGTTGGTTATCTCCTCTATGCTCTTGCTCATCTCGTTGACCCTTCCGACGGCGTGCTCTATCTCCCCCATCATCTCCTGGATGCTCTCAATCTGCTGGGCAGAGACCTCTCCCTTCTCCCTGCCCTCCGAGGCTATGTTGACGACCTCCTGGATGGCACCTTCGAACTCCTCCATGGCCCTAACGCTCTCCTCGCTGACGTCGGCCACCAGCCTTACCCCCTCCGTAATCTCGTTTATGTTCTCCTGCTGCCTCTGGGCCTCAATGCTCACCTGCTGAACAGCTTCATTCACCTGGTTGATGGCCTCTGTGACATCGTTCGCGATCTGGGCGAGCATGTTGGAGTGCTTTTCGAGCTTGTCCGTGAGGTTCACAATGTTCCCTATCAGCTCCCTCATGTTGGCGCTCATGTTCTTAACGTCCTCTATGACCTCCCTCAGTTCACCCTTTGCCTCGACGCTTAGACCGTTGCTGAGGTCGCCCTCCGCCAACCGCTCGAGCTTGTCCGCGATTCCCTGGAGGGTTCCCACCATGTCCTTCGACACGGCCTCGAAGGCCTTTATGAGCATTCCAATCTCGTCTTCCTCGAGGTACCTAACACCGCGGAGCTTCTCCTTGACCTCGCTGAGCCTTCCCTCGGCGAGGGCCTGAGCAGCTGTACCGAGCGCCACCAGAGGTTTGAGGGCCGAACTGACCATCCTGTAGGCCACGAGGATTATTGCGGCTGATATCAGGAGGAGAAGGCCTATCATCATGTACACCATGTTCCGTATCGTCTCTCTTGTTGTATTGACCGCGTTTGTTACCCCCTCGCTTACCTCAGCCGTGGGAACCTTCGCGAAGACGTACCAGCCCGTGCTCGGTATCCTGTGACCGGCTGCAGTTGACTGGACCCCCTGCCACGTATAGGTTACCACATCATGGTCCTTTCCACTTTTGACTATGTCCGCTACGGGTTTGAGGCTCTCCTGTTCGAAGACGTTTAGCTTCATGATGTATTCCTTGTTGGGGTGGGCGATGATGAGGCCATCCTCGTTGACGACGTAGGCGTAGCCCGTCCTTCCGATCTTAACGTTCTTTATCTGGTCAACGAGGGTGTCTATGAAGACGTCGAGGCCGATGACGCCGATAAGCGAGCCGTCCTTGTATATGGGAACCGCGTAGGTTATGACCCACTTGCCGGAGGAAGCGTCCTGGTAGGGGTCGCTCCACACGCCCTCTCCGGCCTTTACAGCGGCCTGGTACCACGGCCTCACGCGGGGGTCGTAGCCTGCCGGAAGCTCCTGCTCGGGATAGATGAACATGTTGCCGTTCACGTCTCCAAAATAAACGGAGCTTATCTTGCTGTTAGCCGCGGTGATTGCGCTGAAATCCTTCATTAGCATGCCCTCGAGGAGGACGTTGTAGCCAGGGTCGCCGAACTTTACACCGCTGCTTTCCATATCCTTTATGTCCTCGATCGTGTTGCGCTGGGTTACCACCCCTAGGTTCTCAATGGACATGAAGAACGCTTCAAAGTCGTTTGCGAGGGCCTCTGACTTGGCGCTCACGGTCTCTTCCGCCCACTGCTGCATCAGGGGGGCGAGGTTCGTGTCCAATTTGCTTGCCATGCTTTTTTCGGTGTAAAACATCATGGCACTCGCCAGCACTGCCACGATAACAAACCCCAAAATAACGATGGAAAGGATCTTTTTCTTAAACTCCACCTTCTTCACCTCCGGCTTCCCTAACCTGTTCCTCCATCCTCTTCACGAGCTTTTCAAAGGATTCCTCATCGGGTACGAGGTAAAAATAGCTCTCAAACCCGATGTTCTCCTCGTAAAAGCGTGTTTTGAACAGCATGACTTTTTCAACGTGCCTTAAATCGGACCTGTTCAGTTCCTTCTCGATGTCGTAGAGCGAACCTATCGGCTTGGGGGGGCTCAGCGAAACCGGCTCCCCAACGAGCTTCGCGAGTATGTCCGTGTAAACCGATATGAGGATGTTGCCCACCTCGGTTATGGCCGACTTCCCCATCTCGTCGAGCTCCTCAATTCCGGAGGGGTCCATTCCCATCAGTGCCGCGGAGAGGCTTATGGCGCTCTTCGTCGGGAACTGGAGAACGGTTAGGCCGTTTAGGCCCTCCGTGATGTCGAAGCCAACTACGAAGCTCTTCGAGATTCCGTTCATTGTGAGGTGCTTGAGGAACTCCACGCGGGAGAGGACCTTCACCTCGGGGGGCTCCATCTCTATGGGCCCGCCTATCATCTGGGAGAGGGACGTCAGTGCGTGGCTCATCGCTATGTTGGATGCCTCACGGAATATGTCCTTATACCACTCATCCAGCTTCATACCATCCCCCCCGTGAGTTTCTCTATGACTTTAACCATGTCCTCGGGCTTAGGGAGTATGAAGAAGTGCTCCTTGAACTCGATGCCCTCGATGCTTATCGTAGTGCCGAGCAGTATGGTGTAGTCGCAGTACTGCCCGATATCCGCTAAAGCGAAGTCGAGGATTGCCGGCAGGAAGTCCACGGCTATGCTCGGCGGCGTCTGCTCTATGGTGAGCCCCAAGAACTCACTGAGTGCGTTCGCGTAAGCTGAAATCAGTATGTTCCCCATTTCCTCGATGGCGGACTGTACCATCTCGTCGAGCTCCTTGGTGGTTCCGGATTCCTGCATCATCATGAGGTCGAAGAGCCTGCATGCATCCTCAAAGTCGAGTACGAAGAAGGCGTGCCCGCTGAACTCGTTTCCAAGTCCAACGTAAACCGCCACAACTACGTCCTCGCCGACTTTCTCGGGAAGTGCCTTAATGGCCGTCACCTCGAGTCCGGGGACGGTGATGTTGACGGGGTGCCCTATCATCTCGCTGAGCGCGTCAGCGGCCCTTGATGCCCCTATGTTGAACGTCTCGAGCAGGGCGCTCTTTTCGAATTCGCCCAATTCCTTGATGGCCTTATCATATCCCACCGCCTATACCTCCCAGCAGGCTGTTGATGTCAATTATGAGGACAACGCTTCCATCACCGAGTATCGTGGCCCCGGCAAATCCCCTCAGGTTCGAGAGGCCCTTTCCAAGGGACTTGATGACGATGTCCTTCTTGTGGAGAAGCTCGTCAACCCTGAGTGCTATCTTCTGGGCCCCGAAGTCCACGATAATCGCCGGGAAGTCCTCCACATCAGGTATTTCAAGGTTGAAGAGCTCGTGGAGTGAGATAAGCGGTATTATCTCTCCCCTGAGCACTATTACCTCCTTGCCTCCAATGGTCTTGAGGTCTTCCCTTTTGACCTCTATCGTTTCGAGGATGTTGTTTATCGGGATAGCGTATGTCTCGTCCCGCACCTTTATGAGCAGGGCCTGTATGATGGCCATGCTTATCGGGAGCTTGAGGGTGAAGGTGGTTCCTTTTCCAACCTCCGTCTTGACGCTTATGCTCCCGTTGAGGGCCTTAATAACGTCCTGAACGACGTCCATTCCGACGCCCCTTCCTGAAACGTCCGTGACCTTTTCAGCGGTGCTGAAGCCGGGCATGAAGATCAGGTTTATGGCCTCCTCGTCGCCCATCTCGGCGGCCTGCTCGGGTGTAATGAGGCCCTTCTCGATGGCCTTCTTCTTCACCTTCTCGGGGTCTATGCCCTTACCGTCGTCTCTCACCACGATAACCACGTGGCTCCTCTCGCGCTTGGCTATGAGCTCCAGCTTTCCGGCACGCGGCTTTCCAAGCTTCTCCCTCTCCTCCGGTGGCTCAATGCCGTGGTCTATCGCATTCCTAAGGAGGTGGACGAGAACATCGCCGAGCTTGTCGAGGATTGTCCTGTCAACCTCTATCTCCTTGCCCTTCATGATGAACTCGACTTCCTTGCCCTCCTTCCTCGCGAGGTTGCGAACCATGCGCGGGAACTTGTTAAACACTTCAGCAACCGGCGTAAGGCGCATCTGCATTATCTCATCCTGGAGCTCCGCCATGAGGCGCGAGGTTGTTGAGAGGCTCTCAAGGAGCTCCCTATCACCGAGTCTCTCCGCTATCTGCTCCAACCTGCCGCGGTTTATCACGAGCTCACCGACGAGGTTCATGAGCTTGTCGAGGTGGGCCACGTCAACCTTGATGAGCTTCGACATCTTGACCTTCTCGCGCTTTGGTGCGGGGGCAGCCTGTGCAGCCTGTGCCGTTTTCTTCTCTTCCTCCGGAGGCGCCTCCGGTTTCGTTTCCTCCGCCCCGGCGACGGTGACGCTCTCCACGTCGGGGTGCTTCATGATTGACTCCCTAATCTCCTCGAGGGGCCTCAGGGGAACCATGGACACCTCGAAGTAGTACCCCCCAATTAGCTCACCGTTCTGAAGCTCCTCTTCTGAGGGGTTTACCTCGAGTACACTGGCCGATTTCTTGAGGTCCTGAAGGATCAGGAAGGAGCGTATGCCCTTGAGTGGAGCATCTTTCTGAAGGTTGACCCTGAGCCTGACGGTCTCTCCTCCTTTCCCCTCCGGTTTGGGGGTCTCCGAGACTTCTCCACCTATCACGACATCTTTAACCTCGGGGTGCCTTGTTATGACCTTTTTAAGCTCCTCGGGCGGGAACTCGCTTCTCACCTTGAACTCAAGCTCATTCTCTTCGGCCGAGCCGTCCTCTATCACCTTCCTCTCGGGCTTCGTCCAGAGAACTTCCCCCATCTCCTCAAGGTCGTTGAGGATGAGGAATGCCCTGACACCTTTGAGCTGTGCCTCCGGGTGGAAGATTACCTTAATATGGTACTCCCTGCCGGCACCTGGGGCTTCCTCTTCCTTCTCTTCCGCCTTTTCCTGAGCCTCCTCCACTTTCTCCTCTGTCTTGGGCTTCTCCCTCTTGTACCCCTTGAGGAGCCTGTCCGCCTCCGCAAACAGACCGCTGACATCGAAGTCTCCTTCACTCCCCGTTTCCTCGATGCTGTCAATCATGCTCTCTATGGCCTCGATAAACTCGAGAACGAGGTCTACAACCTCTGACGTGGCCTCAACGACCCCATTCCTTATGGCGTCGAAGAGGTTCTCCATTTTATGGGCGGTTTCACTGAGCTTCATGAATCCCATTGTCGCTGCAGTCCCCTTGAGGGTGTGAGCGTCCCTGAAAATCTGGTCAATGCTCTCCTTTTTGACGGCCTCGTCCCCGCTTTTAACGGCATCTTCAAGCTTCAGAACAGCGTTGCTTATGCTGTCTATCCTGTCCCTCGCATCGGCAAGAAACTCTCCAATGTACTGGGACATGTCCTCCATACCCCTCACCTCGGTACCTTCCTAAGGGCCATCACCACTGTATCCGCTATTTTATCAAGGGGCACAACGTGGTCAACAACCCCGAGCTCTATCGCGGCCTTTGGCATGCCGAAGATTATTGAGGTCTCCTTGTCCTGCGCTATCGTGATGCCTCCTCGCCTCTTTATCTCCGCAAGTCCTGCTGCCCCATCGCGTCCCATACCCGTCATGATGACACCAACTGTTTTTCTGCCGAATACCCCTGCAACGCTCTTCATCATCGGATCGGCCGCGGGCCTCACCCCGTGGATTTTGGGCCCCTTGTAGAGCTTTATGGTGGGCTTCCCGTTTCTCATGGTAACCTCCATGTGGTAGTCACCTGGGGCTACGTAGGCCCAGTCCTGATGGACGACCTCACCGTCCTCGGCCTCCTTCACGTTGAGCTTCGATATCCTGTCGAGCCTCATCGCGAAGGATTTGGTGAACCCGGGGGGCATGTGCTGAACCAGCAGGAGGCCCGCATCAAGCTCCCCGGGAAGTTTCTCGAAGACCTTCAGCAGGGATTGCGGCCCACCGGTGGAGGCTGCTATTGCAACGGCCCTCCTTGCTACCTCTCCCTTCTTCCTCACCTTGCGGAGCTGCTCGCGGAGAACCCTGTGGCGCTTGAACTGGAGGAAGCGCGAGGGGACCTTAGCGGCCTCCTTCACCTTGGCGATTATCTCGTCCTTGAGCTCTCTCATGTTTATCGAGATGGATGATGATGGTTTGGGTATGAAGTCAACGGCGCCGTACTCGAGGGCCTTTATCGTCGCATCGGCACCCTCCTGGGTCAGGGCACTCACCATTATGACCGGCCGGGGGTACTTGCTCATTATGAACTTGAGGGCATCAAGCCCGTTCATGCGGGGCATCTCGATGTCGAGGGTCACCACGTCGGGCCGCTCGCTTTTGACCTTCTCAATGGCCTCAACTCCGTCCCTGGCCTCGCAGCACACCTCTATCTCGGGGTCGGACTCCAGGATATCCCGGAGCACACGGCGCATGAAGGCGGAATCGTCTACTACGAGCACCCTGATCTTCTTCCCTAGGGGCATAGGATCACCTTTAAGACGAAAGAACTCTGTTGACCTCCTCTATCACCTTCGGCGCCTGGAAGGGCTTCACTATGTAACCCTTGGCTCCGCTCTTGAGGGCCTCCATGACCTTGGCCTCCTGTCCAACGGCGGTGATCATGATGATCTTTGCGTTGGGGTCAACCTTCATGATCTCCTTAACCGCCGTTATGCCGTCCATCTCGGGCATGACAATGTCCATCGTAACCAGGTCGGGTTTGAGCTGCTGGTACTTCTCCACGGCCTCTTTTCCGTTGCTTGCTTCCCCAACTATCTGGTGTCCGGCCTGCATGAGTATCTTCTTAACCAGCATTCTCATGAACGCCGCGTCATCAACAACGAGAACCTTTGCCATTCACACCACCTCCGGTTTTTTCACGTATATCCTTGCCACCAGGTCGTGGAGCTTGAACAACCTGGAAGCGCTCCCAAGGATCGTCTCGGTCTTGCCGAGGATTAAATAGCCGTGATCCTCGAGGGAGTCATAAAGACGACGGAAGACCTCTTCCTGAGCCTGCTTCGTCATGTAAATGAGCACATTCCGTATGAATATCATGTCGAACCCTTTGGGGTACTCGTTGGAGAGGAGATTAAAGTGCTGGAACTTCACGTAGCGCCGAAGCTGGGGTGAAACCCTGTAGTGGTCGCCCATGGGAAGGAAGTACTTTCTGATGAGGTGCTTGGGGACGCTCTTCTCTACAACCTCCTTTGGGTACGCGCCTCTGATGGCGGTGTTCAGGGCCTCTCTATCAATGTCGGTTGCAAGTATGGAGAGCTTGTAGCGCCTTATGTCATCCCCTAGGAACTCGTTGAACATCATGGCTATGGAGTAAGGTTCCTGGCCCGTGGAGCATGCGGCGCTCCACACCCTTATCGTGGTGCTGTAGTGCTCTTTTTTGAAGCTGATCAGTTCGGGGAGTACCTTTCTCTCCAGGGTCTTCCAGACTATGGGATCCCTGAAGAACTCCGTCACGTTTATTGCCACGGTGAGGAGAAGGTCATCGAGCTCCTCCTTGTTCTTCCTGATGAGCCTGTAATAGTCCATGAAATCAGAGATGCCCAGCTTTCTCATTCTGGCCCGTATTCTTCTGAGTAGGTAGGAATCCTTGTACGCATTACTATCTGTTCTCAAATGGCGAAACAGCTCCTGCTTTATGAGCTGATACCCCCTATCGTTGACTTCCATGTTGTGTCTCCTCCCTGAGATTGGGAATAATTTAAACATATTAATCTTTCGTTGAATTTCTTACAAGAATTATGGTTTTCCCCTTAAAAAATCATTACGTGTATGTGTGTATGTAGGTGCATATGTAGGCGGTTACGTGCTCACTTTAAATCAAAATTACGGAGGTTTAATAAAAAATCCAGTCGAAAACCTTTTATGCCACTACTTGAATATTAACCAATAGGCATGTAGAAATATTGGGAAATGTTTAAAAGATTTCCGCTTAAGTCGCAATACCTGCGAGTCATGGTGAGGACGATGAAGGCTACGACAATAGGTGTGGCAACTCTTCCACCCGTGGTTACAGGAGTCTTGGCCTACGCTGGGAACGTGCCCCTTGGACTGATCGGAGGAATCGCAGCGGGAGTCGTTATGGCCGCGTACCTCGATACGAAACACTCCCGCAGGGACCGCTATCGCATGGTCAAAAACGTGCTCCAGCGGCTCAGCAGGGGAGAGGAGGTCGAGATACCTCCCGAACTCTGGGACATCAAGGAGTATCTCATAGCGTTGAGCGCGGGAGAGAGGGGTGAGATAGCTCCCTTATTGGAGGATTTACAAAGGGTGGCACGCGGCGACCTAACGGGCAAGCTCCCACCCACCTCCGCGCTTCTCAAGGTCTACAACGACGTCAAGAAGAACTGGATTGAGATGCTGGCAGGGACAAAGGCCGTGCTTGAAGAACTCAGGGATGAACTCGAGAACGTTCGGGAGGCTTCTTCCTCAATTGAGATGCTGGAGCGCACCTACGACGCCCTAAACGAGCTGATATCACGCCTTGAGACACAGAGTGTAAAGATAGCCGAGCTCAACGACCACATACAGGCGCTCTCGGCCGCTATTGAACAGATAAGCACCCAGACACAGCAGGTCGCGGAGTTCACAATGGAGTCTGCCAACGCCGCCGAAAAAGGAAAGGAGATATCTGACCAGGCCGCACTGAAGGTCGAGAAAATAAACGACGTTAGCAAGGAAATGGAGCAGGCGGTGAGCATACTCTCCGACTACTCCGAGAAGATAGGTCAGATCGTTGACGTCATCACGGACATAGCAGAGCAGACAAACCTTCTCGCTCTCAACGCGGCCATTGAGGCCGCTCGCGCCGGTGAGCAGGGAAGGGGCTTCGCGGTGGTCGCCGACAGCGTGAGGGAGCTGGCGGAGCAGTCGAGGAGTTCCGCAAAGCAGATAGGGGACCTTATAAAGGAGATGCAGGACAGCGTTGGTGGTGTCGTTGCCTCAATCCATGAGAACGCCAGGGTTACACAGGAGGTCGGGGAGTCAATACAGCACCTCATAGCGGCCTTCGACGACATCGCGAGGAGGGCCCACGAGATAGCCTCGATGGTGCACGAGATATCCAACGGCGTTGACCAGCAGGCGAGCGCGGTGCAGTACCTGGTAAACGCCGTTGAGGAGATATCATCCGTTAACATGGAGCTCTCGGAGACGGCCCAGCAGGCTGTGGACGTTTCGAGTGACGCTGTCTCAAAGGTTGGTCCTCTTAAGGCTACCTTCAACCGCCTTGCGGGGAGGTTTGAGGAGATTGTGGGCATGATCAGCCGCATCAAGGTGTGAGGTGATTTCAATGGCGGAAGTCCAGGTTGTGGCATTTAAGGTTGGAAACGAGGAGTTCTGCCTCGAGATTTCCAAGGTCAGGGAAATTAAGGAAATGATGCCCATAACGAGGGTGCCAAACGCCCCGGACTACGTGGAAGGGGTCATAAACCTCAGGGGCCAGATAACCACAGTGGTCAACCTCAAGAAGAAGCTCGGCTACTACGAGGACGAGGATATCAGCAACAAGAAGATCATCATCGCGGAGGTCAAGGGGGAGATTATAGGCATAATCGTTGACTCCGTCTCGGACGTGGTGACGCTCACGGAGGATCAGATCGAGCCGACCCCCAAGACCCTGGTATCCAGGATGGACACCCGCTTCATAAAGGGCATAGCCAAGATCAACGAGGGGGAGAGACTCCTCATAATGGTTGACCTTGAGAGGCTCTTCGGAGAAGAGTGGTGATCACAGGTCGAGCTCCTTAAGGATGTCCTCTATCTCTTTTTTGGGGCTCTTTTTCTTCGGTTCTTCCACCTTAGTGCCCAGCTTCGCCATCAGCATCTCTACCTGTTCCTCAAGCTTTCTCAGCTCCTCGAACTGGAAGCGCAGCTTCTCGTAGAACTCCTTCTCTATGGGTGTTACGGGGACGGGTTCGTTTATCATCTCCGCAAGGGAATCCAGCTCTCCCGAGACCCTGTAAATCAGCCTGTGAATCTCTATGAAGCTCCTCTCGGGGTTGAGTTCTTTCCCGTTTCTCTCGTCCCTCATCGGCAGCTCAAGGCGCTTCACGTTTATTATGGCGTCCCTGAAGCGCGAGTAGACCTCCTCCTCGGGGACGGCTATCACCGCGAGCTTGCGCAGGTTTTTGAGGAGCCCTATGAGGTTCTCCTTAAGGGCGTAGAACTCATCCCTCCCCCTCTCCGTGAGCACGTAGACCTTAGCTATGTCGCGGAGTGAGAGAAGGGCCCTCTTGGCCTCGAGGAGGCCCGAACCTATCTTTTCTGGTTCTAAAACAACCGCAGTACGGAGGAGTTCGAGAAATTCGGCAACTTCCTCCTCCTTGCGCTTTTCTATTAGCTCCTCCAGGCGCTCTATCTCCTCCTCGACCTCGCCGAGGAGCTCCTCTTTGAGCTGGGCCTTGAGTTCCTCCCTGCCCTCCACGGCCACCTCGCGCACTTCAAGGAGGCCCTCCCTCAGCTCGCCGACTTCCTTTTTGAGTGCCCCCAGCTCGTAGGTGACCTCCACGTTCTTGCTCTCGAACTCCTTCAGCTTCTCTCTGAGGAGGGAGTCCAGCTTTGTCACCCTCTCGGAGAGGGACTTTATCCTCCAGTCCTCGGCCGGTCCGCTCTCCAGCTTCTTCAGCTCCTCCAGCTCCGCGCTTAGTTCGTTTATTCTCTCCTGAATCTCCTTTTTGAAGGCCTGGAGCTTGTCAATGGACTCCTCTGTCTCGTCCCTGAGCTCAAAGAAACGTGCCTTGACTTTCTCGACTACGTCCTTGGCGTAGTAGGCGGCAAAAGCGGCCACACCGATGGCTATGATTGAAAGGTACTCCATCATTGTTTAATCACCGCGGCCGGCTCACGTGTTTGAAGTATCACCTTAATCATATTTAAGGATTAAGTCTCCCCCGCGGCCAGTTCCACCCTGTAAGTCCTGCCCTCCTTGACCCTTACGATGAGGCCCTTCTCCTCCATCTCGCGGAGCAGTATGCTGACCTTGGCCTTGGAGAAGCCGAGCCTCTTCACGAGCTCGCTCTGGAGCATCGGCCCCTCCTTGAGGAGCTCAATGACCTTTTCCTCGTCGCTCTTGAGCGCTTCGGGCTTCGGCTTCCGCCTCTCGCTGAGTAGCATGCCCGCGTAGATGCCCCCAACGAAGGCCACCCCCACGAGGCCGAAGAGTATTCTGGGGTCAAAGGTTTCTTTCTTGGGGCTCGAGAAGCCGACCACGAAGTAGAACTCGTCCCCCTCATCAACGTCCTCGCGCTGCCACTCGAGGATTAGCGAGTTCTCCGTACTCTCCAGTTTGCTTATGGCGGGCATTATGGGGCTCAGAACGGCGTAGCCCTGGGGGATGTAGAGGCGGACGTAGAAGAGGCCGACCTTCTGGGGGAACTTCACGTAGTAGGAGAACTGCTGCTTCCCGTTCACCTCGTTTATGAGGCCGCGGGTGTAGAAGATTATCCTGATTCTGGCAGTGTCGTTGGGTTTGAGCTCGGGGAAGGTCACATAAACAGCGTTAATGTCTCCTATGACGTTCTTAATGCTGACGTTGGCTATTATAGTCTGCCCGTTTATCTCCACGAGGGCCTCGGGATTCTCTATGGGGTAATCAGAGGTGAATATGTACTGGTTGACGGGCTCCTGGGCGGTGAGAACGACCTCGACGGTTTCCTTTATCGTCCCCCCGTCCTGTACCTCGAAGTAGATGGAGTAGGAGTCCATGGAATAGCCCGACGCCCCCACTTGGGGGAAGAGGAGGGCGAGGAGCAGGAAAGCTATCAGAGCTGACTTCCCTCTTCGGGATTTTTGATTTTCAGGAGCGGGCATACGTCCATACACTCCATGCAGTGGACGCAAAGGGATGGGTCAACCACTATCTTGAGGCTCTTCGGGTTAATCGAGAGGGCCCCCTCCGGGCACTTGCCGACGCAGACGCCGCAGCCCACGCACTCGTAGGCCCTCTTCACGAGGTAGTAGGCGTTGGTGGCGTCCCTCTCGTTTTCGGTGTAAGCGCCATCCTCCCTGAAGATTACGCTCCCGGCCTTTATGTAGTCTTCGCCCCTCTCCACCTCGCCGAGGATTGGGGCGACTTCCTCTATCCTCCTTAGGTTCACGACCGTGTTGAAGCTCACCTTCTCCCCGTCGTAGGTGTATCTAACGGGCTCCCACGACCTGTTCTCAGGGAGCTCAACCCCGATATCCCTTGCAAGCGCCTTCTGACCGCGGGTAAGGTTCTTCCAGCGCCAGAAGCCGTGGGTAATCCACTCCTCGGGGAGATTGAAGCGCTTTCTCCACCTCTCAAGCTCGCGCTCCCACTTCCCGTAGAGTTCGGGCCTCTCCTCCTTGAGTGTCTGGAAGTCGGCTAGGGAGGCGCTCGGACAGAGGAAGCACCCTATCCTGTCGAAGCGGTCCTCGTAGAGGGGGTTGTACTTGAGTTTTCTGGAGAATATGTAGAGCCACACCTCAAGGGCGTTCCAGTGGAAGATTGGGGAGGCTCCAATCTCGTTCGGCACCCATGGGTTCCTCCACACCCTCGGCTGCCTAGCCCTCCTCTCGCTCTCGTACTTCCTCTGACCGACGAACATGAGCACACCTTCGGGGAAGTGCTCCTTTATCGTGAGCGTTATTGGCCCGAGCTTCGTTACCTTGCAGCACCAGCGGTAGTCCCTTCCAGGCGGCGAGAACACGTGGAGCGCCCTCCAGAATGCATCGCCGGCATCGGCCACTATAAACCTTATTCCCCTCGGCTCGAGCTCCCTCTTAATTTCCTCAACGTACTCGACCGTCTCTGGGAGCTCTATCCCGGTGTTGTTGAAGAAGACGGCGAAGCCCTCCCCCAGCTCCTCCATCACGAGGCCGAGAACGGCCAGGCTGTCCTTTCCACCCGAGAAGGCCACCGCCGCTGGTCTGTTCGTGTTCTCCACGGTCTTCCTTATGAAGCGCCTCGCCTCCTCCACCTTCGCCTCGAGGGCGGAGCGGTTTGCCCTTAAAACATCATCCATCGTCGCCTTCCTTCCCTCGCGGTAGTTGATCCTCTTCTGGTGGCGCGTTTTGACACCTGTCTTCCTCTCGGCGGGGTTAATGAGGTCGGGATAGTCCTTCTTGGCTATTCCCGTCGCTATGACCTCGCCGTCCTCGCTCACAACCACAACGTCGTCTCCAACCCTTATGCTCTCGTCCGCCTCCAGCACTCCCACCGGGAGGACGTTGGCGCCCTTCTTTATGGGCTCCTTAGCTCCACTATCAACGATGACCCACTTTCGCATCCCCTTCCCAAAGCGCTTCCAGAGTGCCGTGGCGCCTTCAACTTTGAGGCCGGGCTTCCAGCGCACCTCCCTCGGCTCAAAGCGGAGCCACCCGAAAACGTATCCGTCCGCGATAATCTCGTAAACGTCGTCCTCCCCGGGCGTCTTGTTGAGGAGCACAACCTTGCCCCCCAGAACCTCCCCCACGTCAACGCCGTAGTGTTCAAGGAAGGCGGAGCGTATGAACTCCATGTCCTTCTCGAAGGCGAAGCGCAGGTCAGCGGGAGGGGTTAAGTCAAGTCTGAAAACCCCCTTCTCCCCGTGGAGGTCGCACCTCTCACCTATAAGCGGGACGTTGCACCTCTCGCACCAGTGGATGTGGGCCTTTCCCAGGAACACGGGTCCCTTTCTCATCAACTCTCACCTAACCAGAGGGGGGAAGGGTTCTTTATAATGCTTTTTACGCGGGAGGGGTATGGTATTGGAGTATCTTCAACACAACACAGTTCGCATTGGAAACTTTTTTATACTCCCGGGTAAATATCTCAAATGGTGCGCCTAATGCTCGGAGAGGACGTGATTAGTACCGGCATAGAGGAAGTTGATGAGCTCCTTGGAGGGGGTATTCTTCGTAACGGTATCCTTTTAATAGACTACGACAAGCTCTCGATGGGGTGGCACCTCGGAGTCAGGATTTTCAAGAACATACTCCAGCAGGACGGCTACGGGATAGTGTTCAACGCAACGGTCCCCGTAACCAAGCTGCGACTTCGGGCCAAGTACCTGTGGCTTGACGTGGACAGGATGGGAAGGGAGGGGCGGCTTTCCATAGTGGACATATTCGGCTCCAAGTATGGAATACCAAGCAGGGAGGAGTACATTTACACCATAGACGATTGGAAGGACGAAGTGGCGCTCCCAAAGATGGGACGCATTCTAAAGGAGCTCACTTACAAGATTAAACCCATGAAAGGGCCCGTTGTTTCTATGTTCGCTACGGTCGAGGGGGCGTACCACACCCTCGGAAAGGGGCTTACCCATCACATCATGCTGGGTACCCTCAAGGCGAGCAGTATCGCGGAGGAGCTTGACCTCAATTCCTTCCAGATACTTCTCCTCAACAGGAACGCCGTTGACCCGATGTTTGAGACTTTCCTCACGACGATAAGCGACCAGGTCATAATGGTGGACAGGAAGAGAGAGGGCAACAAATGGGTGGAGTCAATCTCCGTGCCGAAGTCCCTCCTTCCGGGGTTCATTCCCCGGATGAAGGAGCACGTGATGAAAATTGAGAGGTGAGCTCCTCCACCCTTTTTCCAAGCCCCGGGAAGAAACCCTGCTCATAGACGGGCTCTCCCCCGACGAAGACCATCTCCACATCGCTCCCCCTGGTGGAGTAGAGGATGTGGGAGAAGGGGTCTTCTCCGGGCAGGAACTGGGGTTTTCTGGTGTTCAACACCACGAGGTCCGCCAGATAGCCCCTCTCCACTAGGCCCGCCCTGATTCCCAGGGCCCTCGCGCCCTCAAGGGTGGCCATTTCGAAGACGTCCCGCGGGGAGAGGTACCTCCCGGCGGCGCTCGCTGCCAGGGCAGCCACGAACATCTCCCTGAAGGGGTCCATAAGGCCGACGGGGTTTGGGGAGTCGTTGCCGAGGGCGGTTCTAACCCCCATCCTCCTTAGGGCGGCGATGTTTATGGTTTTCTTCTCAAGGCGCAGGTTGCTCGTGGGGCAGTGGACGAGAGTGGAGCGGGCCTTCCCAAGGAGAGCCAGCTCATCCTCCCCCAGGTAAACGCCGTGGACGCCTATGAGGTTCTCTCCCAGGACGCCAGCTTCATTGAGGTACTCGACGGGCCTTAGTTCATACCGCTTCCTCACCTCTCTGACCTCCTCCTCGCTCTGGGCGAGGTGGATGTGAATGAGCGCCCCGTTCTCGCGTGCAAAATCTCCAATGTCCCTCATGAGCTCCAGGGAGACCGTGTTGGTGGCGTGGGGCGCCATAACCGGCCTCACGAGTTCATCCTTCCCTTTCCAGCGCCTGAAAAAGCGGAACCCTTTCTCCGGCGCCGCCAGCGGAAAGTCCACCACGTCCATAACGGTCTGGCCTATAAAGGCCCTTATTCCGAGCCTTTTTGCCGCCCTCGCTATGCCCTCCGCGAAGAAGTAGTGGTCGTTTATCGTGGTCGAGCCGTTTGAGAGAGCCTCGGCTATACCGAGCAGTGCCCAGCGCTCCACATCTTTCTCTGTCCACTCCCTCTCCATGGGCCAAATCACCCTCTCGAGCCACTGAGCCGTTGAAAGCCCCTCCCCTAAGCCCCTAAACTTCGCCATGGCCACGTGGGTGTGCGCGTTAACGAGGCCGGGGATGATAAGGTCCCCCTCAAAAACCTCATCCACACCGTACTCCCCGAGCCTCTCCCTCGGGACTACGTCCGCTATGTGCTCGCCCTCTATGAGAACAGCCATATCCCTCCTGAGCCCATTGACGTCGAGCACGTCTCCAGTGATAGCCTTCATCCCACCACCGCACCCACTACGGCGGGGGGATATATTGCCTTTTCGGATTGTCGGAACGCCAAAGAAAGCGCCGAAGAATTTAAATAGTGTTAATCCCCTACGCTGGGTGATGGCCATGCCCCTGCTTATCAAACCCCATCCCCTATCCCCCGTCTTTCTGTCCCCCTGGATGAATCGTCCCCTTCTGGGTTAACTTAATAAGAGCCACCCCGTAGTTACGAGAAGCTGGAGGTGTTTGGTGTGATTGATAAGGTTTATTGCGCTGACCTTAAACCCAAAATGGAAGGAACGAGAGTTAAGCTGGCTGGATGGGTTTATAGGAAGAGAGAGGTTGGAAAGAAGGTCTTCATAGTCCTCCGCGACTCAAGCGGGATAGTCCAGACGATATTCAAAAAGGACGCGAACGAGGAAGCATACGGGGAAGCGAAGAAAGTCGGAATAGAGTCGAGCGTCATCATCGAGGGAACGGTTAGAGCAGATCCCCGCGCGCCGACGGGCGTTGAGGTTCAGGCGGATAAGATAGAGGTAATCCAGAACGTCGAGTTCTTCCCCATAACCAAGGACGCGAGCGACGAGTTCCTTCTGGATGTCAGGCACCTCCACCTTCACTCCCCCAAGGTCGGGGCGATACTGAAGGTCAAGAGGACCATGATGCAGGCGGCACGTGAGTGGCTCCTTCAGGACGGCTGGTACGAGGTGTTCCCGCCCATACTCGTGACAGGGGCGGTGGAAGGCGGTTCGACCCTCTTCAAGCTCAAGTACTTCGACAGGACTGCCTACCTCAGCCAGTCGGCCCAGCTCTACCTTGAGGCGGCCATCTTCGGCCTTGAGAAGGTGTGGAGCCTGACCCCGAGCTTTAGGGCCGAGAAGAGCAGGACGAGGAGGCACCTCACGGAGTACTGGCACCTCGAGCTTGAGGCGGCCTGGATGGACCTCTGGGACATCCTCAAGGTGGAAGAGGAGCTTGTGAGCTACATGGTGCAGAGGACGCTTGAGCTGAGGAAGAAAGAAATAGAGACCTTCAGGAAGGACCTCACCACGCTCAAGAACACTGTTCCTCCCTTCCCGAGGGTGAGCTACGATGAGGCCATTGACATCCTTCAGAGCAAGGGCGTTGGCATAGAGTGGGGCGAGGACATGGGCGCAGATGAGGAGAGAATCCTCACCCAGGAGTTCGAGAGCCCGTTCTTCGTCTACGGTTATCCAAAGCACATCAAGGCCTTCTATATGAAGGAGGACCCGGAGGACCCGAGGAAAGCTTTAGCAGCTGACCTGCTCGCTCCCGAAGGGTACGGCGAGATAATAGGGGGCAGTCAGAGGGAGGACGACTACGACAAGCTCGTGGAAAGGATACTCGAGGAGGGCATGAAGCCGGAGGACTACGAGTGGTACCTCGACCTCAGGAAGTACGGTTCAGTTCCGCACAGCGGCTTCGGCCTCGGTCTGGAGAGGCTGGTAGCGTGGGTGCTCAAGCTCGACCACGTGAGATGGGCCACTCTCTTCCCGAGGACTCCGAGCAGGCTTTATCCGTGACAGCCCTTTGCTTCGCAAAGCGCTGGCGGAATGGGGTCTACTCTTTTTCTTCCATTTTCTGAGTGACTGAGAGAGTAGGGAGCACTGATGACATACTGGAGGGTCTTGCAAGCAGAAAGATGGCGGAGGAACTCACAACTAAAAATAAAACCTGCCACGGAAGGTAAGATGTAGGTGGGGCCTCGAGAGATACAGACTTCTCACACCAGCGAGGAGCTAAAACTTTTCTCAGAGTGATTGATCGTGCATATATACACTAAAGGTTATCTCTCTTTTAAATACCTCTTTCTTGGAAAGTTCAGTACTAAGTTTTCCAAAAACGTAATCTCATCTATATCTGAGCTAAAGTATTGTTCCCAATCTTCCTTGTCAATGGCCAAGAAATTTATTTTCCCACATTTCCCCATCATTAGATCTACGGCTTTTTTAGCTCTCTCTGACAGATAGGATGTTGTTGCTAGGACACTTCCCCCGTTGTTCTCCTTGTAAACAAGGGCTTGTATCAGTGATTCGGCAATCTCTTTCCATGATACTGGCTCGGAGTAATTTTTACATTGGACTACGACGATAGTTCCCAGTAGGTTCTTCAGATGTTCATTTTTATTTAGAATGACTACATCTAAATCTGTCCATCCAATATTAATGGAGTCATTGTCCTTAATTTCAAAACCCGGAACTTGTCTAAAGAAAGCTCGCACGAATCTCTCAAACTTCTTGCCTTTATCTTTAGAATCCTGCAAAGATTGGTCGTATAAGAATTTCAAGTCGCTTTTGGATAATTTGCGTCCGTTTTGGATTTTTGTATTTACGAAAAAATTCCATCCCCCCGTCTGTAGGTTTAATAACAAGATCTGCGATCTCCTTAGGATCATTTATGATATGTCCACAATAGTTGCACTCCAACTTATCGAGTGAATAAAACTCATTTAAAGGGAATTCCCCTAAAAATTCGTCGCAGTTGGGACATACAACATCCGCAACAATTTCAATTAATCCACGTTCCACAAGTTCTTCTAGCCCGTGATCAATTTCATTCTTTTCTATCCCACAACCCGTCCTAGGACAAATAACATTAATAAAGGTGTCATAATTAACTGGAATCTCTGGTATGTCCGCTAGTGCGGAAAAAACGTTCAAGGCTTGCTTGGATACACCTTTTAGAGGCTCTGGAATCATGCTCAGCACCAGCCCAAATTTTGTATATCTTACTTGTCTTATTGAAGTTTCTGAAGCTGTATTAAAAAGTAATATGAGATTCTCTTTAAAGTTTATCCCAAACGAGACCATATCCTCGAAGAGACTATCCTCTATTTGTAGAGCACCATGAACACTGTTAATAGAACCCCCTCCCGAAAGCACTTTTTCAACTTTCTGTTGCACTTCCTGCAAACCCCTCAGATCAACTTCAACTTTCCCCTGTTTTTTCCTCGCCGAGTACGTCACAACTCCCGGTTCATGAGGATTATTAAACCTAAGACTCAAATACCCTAGAGCATCCATGTTCTCCTGCCGTAATAATGCCCTAATAAATTCGTGGTTGTTAAATTTTAATTGGGTAATACCTTCAATATCACCCCCAAAATACGCAACAGCTCTATGCACGATCTCCTTTGCTATTTCAGAGCCTATGTTTCTTCCTCTCACGTCCACTAATTGATCCTCAGCCCTTATGGTTATACACCCCATACCAATCTTTGGAGTTTTTTCTAGGCGAAATGTTCTCGGATTAATATGATAGTCCCACTTCTCAAGTTTCATAACATACGCTAAATGAATGGAGTTAAAGGTACGATTTATATAAACTTGCCATAAGTGGGGAACTCTTGTGACCTGCACTATTTCGAGTTGTTTATATGTTGCGGACTCAAGACGTGCCCAAGTTTTGCTATCTATTTCATCAAAAGATGAAAACAATTTGTCTGGAAGATTGAACAGAAAAATCGGCATTCTTTTTCGAGTCCAGAAGTAATTGTCAGTAAGATTAATGGCCTCATCCAAGTATACACCCTTCTTAAAATGAGATAGCAGCACATCCCGATTTTCGACATCCTCGGCTCTTATATTCCGAAACACCCTATATTTTACATCTTTTGGGACATTCTCAATTATAATATCCACAAGATATTCGGGAGTGATTTCCGGCAACTTTCTCATGTACTCTGCCCCTATGTCGGTTGCATAAAACTCTATAAATAATTTCCGCCTGTAATTATTACGCTCATTTTCTTTATTGAGATTTTACTTCTCTAGCTCGGCTTAGAATAAGTGAAGTAATGAATCAGTCGCCTAATGGTAAATCCTATGGCTCATAATAATATATTGTCATACCTAAGAGGTAATAAGTAGGTAAATTAACAAGTAAACCACTGTAAGATAAGGTTTTTATAACTGCATACTACTCTTCCGCCAGTGCTTGTGCAAGCTGTTTGGGGTTGTGGGGCGAAGCCCCCTACGGGGGTTTGAGAGTATAGAGAGATAAAGAGGCGGGACCCTTGTCTTTCGTTGTGGCAGGTCCTTAGGGATTCGAACCCGCGACCACCGGCTTAGAAGGCCGGCGCCTTATACCATCAATTAGTCTTATGGAACGAACAACAAAGAACTCCTCCCCCGCTGATTCTCCACCCCCTTGAAAAGGTTTAAAAACCTCGTCCCTATACCCCCCATAGCTTCTCGCGAGGCGAGAGAAAAAGGGGTGTGCGAGATGAAAAGGCTTCCAGGAAAAGTGAGAAGAACCCTAAGGGCGAAATATCAGGACATTCCCCCCAGGGCCTGGATAGGCAAGAAGGGCTTTGACGAGGGGGCCATAGGCGAGATAATGACCCAGCTAAAGAAGGACGGCGTGGTCAAGGTCGAGATCAGGAAAGGCGCGCTCATCTCTACGGAGATGGACAGAAAAGCGATAGCCGAGAAGGTGGCGGAGCTCACGGACAGCGAGCTTCTGGACGTCAGGGGCAAAAGGTTTATATTGTTCCGCCCGAGAGAGGGGTGGGAAAAGTATTTAAACCGCCTCAAGCTTAAGGAACTTTCAGTTGAGAAGCGGGAAGAAAAGCCCGTTGAGAAAGTCAGGCTCGATATCGTCCGCTTCAGGAAAAAATTCAAGAAAGGGAGGGATTGAAGGATGGCTACGGTTTATGACGTTCCCGGTGATTTGCTCGTTGAGAGGGTCGCCCAGGCCCTTAAGGAGGTTGAGGCTATAAAGCCGCCCGAGTGGGCGCCCTTCGTGAAAACCGGCAGGCACAAGGAGAGGCTTCCCGAACAGGACGACTGGTGGTACTTCCGTGTTGCCAGCGTCTTCAGGAAGGTCTACGTTGACGGACCCGTTGGTATAGAGCGCCTTAGAACCTGGTACGGGGGTAAGAAGAACCGCGGTCACGCTCCCGAGCACTTCTACAAGGCCAGCGGGAGCATCATAAGGAAGGCCCTTCAGCAGCTCGAGAAGGCCGGGTTCCTCAAGCAGATACCCGGCGAGGGAAGGGTGGTTACTCCACAGGGCCAGGCCTTCCTTGACAAGGTTGCCACCGAGCTCAAGAAGGAGCTTGAGGAGCAGATTCCGGAGCTCAAGAAGTACTGAGCTCTTTGACTTTCTTTTGGCCTACCTCTTTTTGGCTGGATTCAGGGAATACTCCCCTTTCTATGGTTTTTTGAAAATTAAAACTTGCTTTCATTTTTGCATACTACTTTTAATAGTCTATAAGTTTTTAATAAAAAGGGTTTTATATGTTTTGGAGCCACAGTATTGTGAAAATACTTGGGAGGAACGCAAGATGTCGACTTTTGGCTTGTGGTGGTTTAAGTGGAATGGTTCGAATTACGAGTCAAGAATGAAAGTTGGAAGTAGAGAAGCAACAGTGCAGGACTTTAAAAACAGGGGCTTCGATTACTTAGTAACAGCGGATAGCACACCATTTAACGGAGCGTATTTGAGCGGAGAGGGAAGTGGAATAGAATTCAGCGGGCATCTTTATGATAATGGCTATACCGACGGCAGAAAATTGGCAACTTTTCTGAAAAACAATCTTCAAGGGATAGAATATTTAGCCCCAATACCATATTATAAGTACAAAACTCCAAGCAATATTGAAAACGCCCGCGATTACTGGAGGGGTCTTAGTTATACTTATGGGTGGATTGATGGAGTGGTTTCAGTTGACAGTCCCTATTTGGGGGGGTTTTACTGGGACTTAGAAAATCCGACCCAAACTTATGGAACTTCAAGGTACATATCCACCTTTGAATTAAATGCAATTCGGGGAAGGATTCTTGAAAATGATAGGGAATATGGGTTGGAGCTCAAATTCACGTGGGTACCGACTCTTAGAGGAAGGAGTGTCAGTCAGTTAGAAGCCTTTAAACAATATATAATGGAGGCAGCTGAATACTTTGATTATGTCTTTTTCCAACCTCATTATTACCAATGTCAGAATTGCTCTATTGAGGATTTAGAATCGCTTTTAGAATGGCTATACAACTTTCACGGGGAAATTAACAATGTGTATGTCGAATTTGAGGCAGATAAAGCAGTTTGTGGGGAGTACGAGAACTGTGGCTGTGGTACAGGGCAGTGTTGCATATCTAAAGCATGTGAATATTCCGAGGTAATACAGCTCAATTCATACAATGAGCTAGTTCAATATAAGGCATAACTATTTTAGCACAGATTTGAGGGTAGTTGAGACAGTTAGACAACATTGCCCGGGGTGGTAGGCATGAGGAAACGGATTTTATCCTTTCTTGTTCTTTTTATGCTCTCAACCTTGCTCCCATTAGTTAGCTCTCATCCCGGTGTTATCATTAGGGGGGTAAACATAATCAGCGGAGGGAATGATGCTTTTATAATAGTTAGTTGGGGAATTGATGAGTATGATTTTCGGAGGGATATTTACTATTTTAACGGAACCCTAATTCATTTTTACCGCTCTGGAAACTGGGGTGTTGAAAATGTGGCAAATTCAAGTGTAGTTATGGACAGCGCTTTTTTAATGAGGGATAATGCTTCCTGGCTGTTCCTCCGTCCGTACTATGTTCCCGAGAATAATACAAGGGCAGTTGAGGTTTATCGGTTCTCCAATGGCTCGTGCGGATTACTGGGAAAAGTAACGGTACCCCTCGGCAATTACTCCTCCTCTACTGTGCAAGTTTATTATGAGAAAAGGGCGTTTGCAGTTAGGATGGAGGGACTAACAGGTAAAGCTGTGTACAAATACAAAATTGGGGGGGATCGCATTATACCGGAGCAAATTGAAGGTTTTCCCGAGAAATCCAAAGAGTATTATGCTTATGAAGAAGGTGTACCTGAAGGAGGCTTCTATCTTGGCTACAACGGGTATGCTTTCAGTGGCTCCAAAGTTGTTGAAATACCTCATCATGTGATTGAAGAGATTTTGAGCTATCTAACAGTAAAAGGGGATATTTATGCTTTTCATTCTGCCTTTGTGGGGAATGGAGTGCTCCTATATTATCCATATCCTCGTCATGTAAACGGCACCTCTCTCACAGATTTTTCTGAGCTTTTGGTGTATTTTTACAACGACACCCTGGAACCTGTCAACTTAAGAGTGGATGATCTAGATAGGTTTGGCTTTGTCGGCGCTGTTAGGTGCAGCTCAACACTTTATACTGGCCCAGCTTCAAACAAGGAGGTAAGTAGCCCCGCTAAGATGAAAGAAATAATGGGTTCTGCTAAAACACCGACTGAGACCATAGACACCATTAAAACCATAAGGGGGATGGGAAAAGGGGAAGTTCTGGGACTGGCATTTATCGCGGTGATAGCCTTAATAATCTTGGTTTTGAGAGGGAGGAAGGGATAACAAGAGGGATATACCAAAGAGATGACACCTGCCAGTGGGAAATACTTGAACAGATTATGTCGGCGAAATTGAAATATACTGCACCGGTGTTGATCGGAGGCAAGTTTTTTAACGATATTTCTTAAATCACTCTTAGCACATAAAGAGGTGATGCCGGTGGCGGAGGACATCGAGGAGATAAGGAAGAAGAAGCTCCTTGAACTTCAAAAAAGACTTGCAGAGCAGCAGAAGGCTCAGGAAGAGCAGATGAGGCAGCAGATGGAGCTTGAGGCCCAGCTTCAGGCCATAATGAGGCGCGCCCTCGAGCCGGAGGCAAGAGAGAGGCTCGCTAGGGTGAAGCTCGTGAGGCCGGAGCTGGCGCAGCAGGTGGAGTTACTCATAGCCCAGCTCTACCAGGCGGGCCAGATAAGGGAGCCCCTCAGCGACGAGAAGCTCAAGAGGATCCTCGCACAGATAGAGGCCAGAACCAGGAGAGAATACCGTATAAAGTGGTGAGGATGGAGGTTTTTCACCTTTACAGCGGGGGGAAGGATTCCTCCCTCTCAGCCCACATTCTACAGCTTTTGGGGTACGAGGTTAAGCTCGTAACCGTTAACTTCGGCCTCCTCGACAGCTGGCGCTTCGCGAGGGAGACCGCGGAGAGGCTGGGTTTTGAGCATGAGGTGCTGTTCCTGGGGAGGGAGATACTCGAGAGGGCGGCTGAGATGGCCATTGCTGACGGTCATCCGAACAACGCAATACAGTTCATCCACGAGAGGGCCCTTGAGGCCATAGCCTCCCTCCCGCATGTGGAAAGGGTAAGCGACGGGACGAGACGCGATGATAGGGTTCCATTCCTCGACCTTCCGAGGGCCCGCTCGCTGGAGGACAGGTTTAAAGTTGCATACATAAGGCCCCTCCTCGGAATGGGTTACAAGACGGTGAGGGAGCTTGTGGAGAGGTACTTCGTCGTTGAAATCAGGGAGAGTGAGGAGCTTGAGAAATCCGACTACGAGGTAGAGCTCCGCCACCTCCTTCGGGAGATGGGGGTTGATCCGCTCGCAATATTCCCGCGCGTCCACCACCAGTCCCGCGTCCTCGGGTGGAGGAAATAGCTTTCCCTTTGGAAAGGGTTAAAAGGTTCTTCTTCAAAATACTTAATGGGGAGTTTTATGTCGGACGGGCTTATGGTTGCGTTAACCAAAGAGGGAGTGGAAATAATATGCAGGGATACCGGGGGGGTTGTGGCCACCTTCACGTGGAACGATATCGCCGATATACTGCAGTTCAGATACGCTACCCCCTGGAACCGCCTGAAAGAAGTCTTGGAGGAGCTTTCACTCACGATGGGGGAGCTGGACGAGCTCTACGCCCATGCCAGGAGCCAGGGGCGCGAGGTGTCGAAGGAGCTCATTGAGGACTACCTGAAGAAGAGGAAAACGTTTTAATCGTTTCTCCCTTTTTTCCTTTGATGGGTCATGAGGAACAAGCTCGTTGTGGTTACAGGCGGTGCAGGGTTCATAGGCTCCCACATCGCGGAGGAACTCAGGAATGACAACGAGGTTATTGTGATAGACAACCTCTACACGGGAAGGGAGGAGAACGTTCCGGATGGCGTTTCCTTCGTGAGGGCTGATGTAAGGGACTACGGAGCGATAGCCGAGCTGATAAGAGAGGCGGACTACGTCTTCCACGAGGCGGCGCAGGTGAGTGTCGTCGAGAGCATCGAAGACCCGGTTTTCACGGAGGAAGTGAACGTTTTGGGGACGCTGAACATACTAAAAGCCCTCCTCGATGGTCACGGGAAGCTGGTCTTCGCCTCCTCGGCGGCGGTCTACGGCGACAATCCGAACCTGCCGCTCAAGGAAAGTGAAAGGCCCAGACCCCTCTCGCCCTACGGCGTTACCAAGTGGGCAGCGGAGGAATACCTCCGCGTTTTCCACGAGCTCTACGGTCTTCCGGTCGTTGCGCTCCGCTACTTCAACGTCTTCGGGCCGAGACAGGGTGCCAACCAGTACGCGGGGGTGATAAACATCTTCATAAACCACGCGCTGAAGGGAGAACCCCTCGTTATCTTCGGCGACGGGAAGCAGACGCGCGACTTCATCTACGTCAGGGACGTGGTTAAGGCAAACATCCTCGCGGCGGAGAGCTCGGGGGCGGACGGTAGAGTCTTCAACGTGGGCACCGGGAAAAGTACGAGCGTGCTTGAGCTCGCGACCAAGGTGCTCGAGATAACCGGCTCCAACGGCTCGATACTCTTCGACAAACCGAGACCCGGCGACATAAGGCACAGCCTCGCGGACATCGGCGAGATCAAAAGGCTCGGCTTTAAGCCGGAGTGGAGCCTCGAAGAGGGGCTGAAGAAGACGGTGGAGTGGTACAGAACTACCTCCGGGATTTCCTAAGTGCCCCCTCTGGTGAGAAGTCCCCTCTGACGAGAAGCTCCAGGCTGGCGAAACTATCCGTGTTCCCTTTTTCCACCGCTTTGACGGTTCCGTACATGCTAACTGCTTTTGTGGGCCCTCCAAAGGAGACCTCGAAGCACCTCAGGTCGAGGAAGACGTCGTACGTTAAGATGCCGTCATCAACCCTTCCAAGGTAAACCCTCACGTCCCCGTAGTTCCCGGTTTTTGTGCCCATTCCGAGCTTCTGAACCTCAAGAACCATTGAGGGGCTCGGGAATGGCGTTCTCTCTGAGGAGGTAACCACGAGGTTGAGCTCGTCCATGAGGGCGTTCCTCGTCCTTACGGGGGCGGTCAGATTCAGGGCCACGTAGTAGCCCGCGGGCAGGGGAGATGTAAGCGTCACGTTGCCGACGCCATCAACCCTACCACCTCTAATGAAGATGGTGTAAACCTCGCTTCCCGCGGGGAGCTCCGCGCTGAAGTTCCCGGAGTAAACGAGACCAACGCTGTCTATTGGTGCCGTTCCATCCCCCACGGGCACTCCAAGGAGGTAGACGATGTAGTAGTACTCGTAGGGCACGCAGACCTGGCCGGAGGAAACGGGACTCACCACGGCTCCCGTCCCCTCACCTATGGCCTGCGCATCAAGCTCCAGGGGCGCTGCTAAGGAGTAGTTTGAGAGCACGAGAAAGAGCAACAAAAGGCCTTTTTTCCTCATGTGGTGGACGACTTTTTTTCTTCTGACCTGGACAGCGTCCCTAGTGGGCCTCAAACTCCTGTGCCTGCGCGTGCTCCCCTCGAGGTATGTTCTCATGGTAAGGTACGCCAGTGCCCCCATGAGCACTGGAAAGACGAAGGGGTAAACCCTGATTACGAAGAGCGAAAGGGCGCCAAGGCGGGGAAGTCTCAGCACCACCTTTCCCACCACCCGCTCTCTGCTCACGTCCCACGGGTCAACGTACTCCCTGTTGTCGCCCTTCGTCACGAGGTGGTCTCCCTTGATCGCCACGACCCTGTGAACTATGAGATACTCCTCACCTTCCATACCGAGCCGGTACATCACCACGTCGCCCTTCTCGATGCTACTGGAGGGAAGAACCACGACCACATCGAGGGGGTTTATCGTTGGCTCCATGGAATCCGTGAGGATAACAGAGTACTGCACACCGATAAGGCGTAGGGAAAGGGCCGTTAGCGATAGGAGAATCAGAGCATAAAACAAAAGGGAAGATAGAGATTTCCTCATTTGAGCCCTCCTTTATTTAAACAGGACTTATTCTACCCCATGAGCTTAAGGCTGAATGGTTGGGCCCTTAACGACCACAGCCACGCGGTCGAAGTCGCTTATCGGGACGGCGGAGGTGAAGTCAATCTCGATCCCGGAGCCCGCGCTCAGGTCCGCGGTGAGTTGCTTGGAGGCGCTGGTGACGAGGGTTCCGCCGTTGTAAAGCTTCACGTAGATGATTGAACCCGCCGGGAGGGTCTCGTTGAACGAGACCGTAACGCCTATCAGGTTGTCGGGGTTGTTATTATCGAGAACGAAGTTAACGGCTCCCTTTCCCGCGGGGCTCTGGATGGTCGTGGAGCCCTCACCGAGCTTCTGGGCGTTCAGCTGTATCGCCGGAACCGCGAGGGCGAAGGTCATCAAACTGACAACAAGGGCCAGGAACAGAGGTGCCATCTTCTTTGATTTCCTTCCAAGGAGGTGCATTTGAATCACCCTCGTATTTAATCGCCCCAATGTTAGAAAAAAGCAATATTTAAGCTTTTTTGACCTAAATTTCCAATGGTTTCCCGCGAACATTGAAAATGCTACAACGGGGAAACGGGCGGATGATGGGGTAAGCTTACGAATAAGGCAGATAAGTGGAAAAAATTGGAATTCCTAGAGCCCTCATCAAAATTTATACGTTAATGGGCGTTACGACCCCCTGGGCACGTTGAACTTAAGGGCCTGCTTTTCCTGGATTTCCTGGGCCCTCTGTGACAGCTGCTGCAGGCGCTTCTCTATCTCCGCCAGGGCGTTCTGTGTCTTGGCTATGGCCTCCTCGTACTCCTTAATCCTTTTGGAGAGGTACTCGACGGCATCTTCAATGCTCTTCTCTGTGGCGTAGCCCGCTCCAACGCTCACTATCGCGTGCTCCATGTCCTCGATCCTGCCCCTCAGGAATGAGCCCGCACCTATTGGAATCAGCACCTCAGGAGTTCCCTCCCCCTTCTTGAGGGCTTCGAGGGTCTCTTTAACTGCCTGGAACTCGTTCTTCCCCAGTGTGAGGAGCTCAAGGTTCTGGGCAAGGAGCTGGGCCTGCGCCTGAAGAAGCTGATACTCGTAAGCGAGCTTTTGAATCTCCTCCTCCATAATCATCACCTCAAGAACCTATGGGGGGAAGTTTTTAAGGATGTTGGATTTGAAAGAAAGAAAAAATCAGGCGAGCTCGAGGCTGAGCTTTCTAACGATAGCGTCCTCGGCCTCCTCGGGGGCTATCTCCTCGACGCTCTCAATCCATATCTTGTTCCTTTTGACGCGGTGCTTGCTGCCTATCTCGGAGTAGAGGAGCTCGATGACGTCCTCCTCCTTAATTCCGCGGTATTCCTTGGTGAAGTTCTCCTTCTTTCCGTTCCTCTCGAAGACACCCTTTATCCTGAAGACCTTAACCTGCATCTTTCCTCACCCCAAAAAGCCAAGTGCTTCTTCAATCTTAACTATCTCAGGCCCCGTGGTTTGTGAACCCACGAGGACACCGTTGGAGTTCGCTATGAGGCATGAGCCAACGAACGGGACACCCATGTTGGCGGTTCCCACGTAAACGTCCACCCCAAAGAGGTCGCTCAGCCATTCGAGCTCCTCTTCCGTCGCCTCTGGGTGGACCAGGCCGCCCTTGTTGGTGACCACTCCCGCACTGCCCACTGCATGATAGTCCGCTATTAGGCCGCGCTCTACCTCAACGTCGAGTACATCCCCTATGAACTCCACCTCCTCGCGGGAGAACTTCGGGCTTACGAGTGCGGCCCTGTCGTTGGTAAGGATAAGGTTTCCTAGGGCAGTGAGGGAGGTTCTCATGGGCTCAATCCTAACGTCGAGCCCGTTCTCTTCGAGGACACTCTTTATGGCCTCAAGTTCCCTGTCCCAGACGTAGTAGGTCGTGAGCAGACCTTTGGAGTTGCCGGCTGCTAGAAGGCCGACAATGCGGGACTTCATGAGGCTCGTCTCGATAACCGGAACCTTAAGGACTTCCCGCATGAGTTCAACCTTTCTCGCGGAAAGCCCCTCCCTCACGAGGGCGAACCTGTCCGTAGCTAACCCAAAAACGCCGAGGTAGGGGGAGTTTTCAAAATCGAGTCTTTCGATGTGCATGGTCATCCCCTTCCAGGGGAAAATAAAAGTCAGGCGAGGTGAACCTCTGCGACCTTGACCTTCTTGTCCCCCTCTACTTCGCGCTCTTCAATGGTGACCTTAACGCGGAGCTTGCTCGGGGGCTTCTCTATGCCGCGCTCCCATATCTTCTCGTTGACGTCGGTGCCTATGATGATCTCCTCTGCCTTGGTGTGCCTCGCGACGAACTCCCTCACGAACTTGACGGCTCTGGGAGCCCTCTTCCATCTCGGGACAATCTTCTTGATCTTCTTAATCGGGACGGTGTAAACTTTCTCCTCCGCCATAGGTCATCACTCCTTAAGCTTGGTCCTCCTCCAGTATCTCCTCTTCGGGTGGCTAACAACCTTCCTGTTGGTCTTCACAATGACCCAGACTGGCACGCGCCTGTTCTGCTTGGCGGCCTTTGCCAGGCGAAGCTTCTTCGCAAGCGGCTTATACCTTGCCATGTCACTCCCTCCTCCTTGATTGTGAAAGTGAGAACTAATGTCCCCTTTAACCCATCCGTATTTAAATTTTGCTTTCATCCCGATTCGCGGGAGGGCAGTTAAAAACCTTTCCCCCGTTTTGCTCACCTGTCCGAAGACCACGTGATGCCCTGCCCGTGCCCCTTAAATCTCCTCGATTCTCCATATCAGGAGGGCCGAGAATATCACCACTACCCCACCAAAGGGTAGTATGACCCTGTAGTCCCCCCCAAAGACCTCGATGACGAGCCCCCCCACTGTGCCGGCCACGAGGACAGGGAAGCTCCTTAAGAGCTCGTAGATTCCATAGAACGTACCCATCGCCCCGTTCCAGCCCCGGAGGGATAGCATGTCTGCCATCAGGGGGTACGTCGCTGTTAGGAGAACCCCCCACCCCAGTCCCGCCAGGACGATGGCGGCAAGGATGTGGACTTCGTTCTCCGCCAGGGGGCCCAGTATCAGGGGAATTGAGAATATGGATGCTCCGAGGGCCACCACCTTCTTCCTCTCAATGCCATCGTACAGACGGCCCGCTATCAGGGCCCCAAGCACCCCCATGATACCGAAGAAGCCCATGAATATAGCGCCCTTGGGGGTGATTCCCCTCACTATGAGGGAATCCGCCGAGCCGTAGAGTATGAACGCCACGGCCCCCATGAAGAAGACGGTGACGACCTCGTACCCCAAGAACATCAGGAACTGCGAAGCGTAAAATTTCACGAGTTCGCTTCCGAGGAGTACGTCGGCTTCAATCTCCCCTGTTGGATGTGTGTTTGGTATCCTAATTCCCTTCGCGGCCAGCAGTGTTCCGAATATCATCACGGTCCCCGCGAATAGGAATGGGTACCCCTCGTTCAGCGACCACAGAAACGCCCCTCCCATAGTGCCGATGAGGGCCCCAAGGAGCTGGGAGGCGTTCATAAGGCCGCTTACCCTGCCGCGGTGCCCGCTCTCGATGGATTCGGGCATGAGGGCTTTCAGCTGCACTGTATAAGCGTGGAGGGCAGAGTAAAACAGGGATACAAAGAACACAAACACTTCAAACCCCATTGAGGAAGCGTACGCCTGGTAGAGAAGAATTAGGGACAAACCGGCAACGATTCCACTCAACAGGATGATTTTATCCCTACCCTCTCCCCTGCCAAGGGCCTTATCGCTGTAGTATCCTATAAGTGGTGGCAAAAGGATTCCGACGAGTCCTTCGAGTGACAGGACGATACCCCTCACTAACGGGGACTCCGTGTAGGAGGCCACGAGGGCGAACATAAAACCCTTGTTAACGGCCGTGGAAAGGTTTCTCGCGAACCCCAATAGGACGAGGCCCGCTACGAAACCCGACATGATTTCAGCCGAAACCCGGTATTTCAACTCCATAGCTTAACTAAACCTCGACATTACTTATATTCCTTACTGTTTGGATGTGGAATGGGCATCCTTCCCCTGAAAGATGCCCTGAAGAACGTTTCAATACCTTTATGAACAGAAAGATACGCAGGATTTATCCTTTACAAACAACAACCGTGTTTACGACCAATGCCGAAAGGTTTATATTTAATCGCCACAATGTATTGAGTGTATATAGGTGTCCAGATGTTCAAGTATGTTCATAACAGAGGGGAGGTTTAAAAATGGAAGAAAAGCTTGCCAAGAAAATGGAGGAAAAACTTGAGGCCCCAACTCTGAACTATGAGGCTTACTTCTCTGAAAAGGCCCTCGGCATGAAGGCTTCTGAGATTAGGGAGCTCCTCAAGCTCGTTGAAAGCTCAGATATTATTTCACTTGCGGGCGGACTTCCCAACCCCGAAACGTTCCCCTACGATGTTCTTGAAGAGATTCTGCCAAGGGTTATAGCGGAGCACGGAGCCCAGGCCCTGCAGTACGGGACAACCAAGGGTTACACTCCCCTGAGGCTCGAGATAGCCGAACTCCTGAGGAGGCGCTACGGGATACCCATATCCAAGGTTGACATCATGATAACGAGCGGCTCCCAGCAGGGCCTCGACCTTATAGGAAGGGTCTTCATAAACCCCGGCGACATAGTTGTGGTCGAGGCGCCAACCTACCTCGCCGCCCTCCAATCCTTCGGCTACTATGATCCGAAATTCGTGCAGATACCCCTCGACGACGAGGGAATGCGCGTTGACCTCCTCGAGGAGAAGCTCAGAGCTCTGAAGGCGGAGGGCAAGAAGGTCAAGCTAGTCTACACAATCCCGACCTTCCAGAACCCCGGTGGAGTCACCATGAGCAAAGAGAGGAGAAAGCGCCTCCTCGAGCTTGCCAGCGAGTACGACTTTATCATCATTGAGGACGGCCCTTACAACGAGCTCCGCTACCGCGGCGAGGAGATACCCCCCATAAAGCGCTGGGATGCCGAGGGAAGGGTCCTCTACCTCGGAACGTTCTCGAAGATACTCGCCCCCGGTCTCAGGGTGGCCTGGGTGGCCGGTGAGCCCCACTTCATAAGGAAGCTCGAGATAGCCAAGCAGGGCATTGACCTCTGTACCAACGTCCTCGGTCAGGTCATAGCGGCGGAGTTCCTGAAGGGCGGCCACCTTGAGAGGCACATCCCGAGGATAAGGGCCTTCTACAAGCCCAAACTCGAGACCATGCTCGAGGCCCTCGATAAGTACATGCCCGAGGGGGTCAGGTGGACCAAGCCGGAGGGAGGAATGTTCGTCTGGATGACCCTCCCTGAGGGAATAGACACAAAGGCCATGTTCGAGAAGGCCGTCTCGAAGGGAGTCGCCTACGTTCCGGGTGAGGCCTTCTTCGCGGACAGGAGTGTCAAGAACACCCTCAGGCTGAACTTCACCTACGTCGAGGACGAGAAGATCGTCGAGGGCATCAGAAGGCTCGCCGAGGTCATAAAGGAAGAGATGAAGGCGTGAGCCTCTCCTTTTCTAAATTTTCAGGTCTGGATCGTAGCCTTTCTCGCCGAGGTATCCGAGCCTCTTGAGCCTCCCGTCCACGTAGTCGTAAACGAGGGGTACTCCTGTCGGTATGTTGAGTCTGAGCACCTCCTCCCTGGTCAGCCCTTCAATGTGCATCACTATTGACCGCAAACTGTTGCCGTGGGCCGATACGAGGACGTTGCCCCCGTTGAGGGCCGGGAGGATTCTCTCCCTAAAGAAGGGTACGGTCCTTGCCGCGGTGTCCTTTAGACTCTCTCCCCCCGGAGGTGCTACGTCATAGCTTCTCCTCCACAGGTGGACTCTTTCCGCCCCAAAAACCTCCCTAGCGCGGTCCTTATTCCAGCCCTGAAGCTTCCCGTAGTAGCGCTCGTTGAGGTGCCAGCTCCTGTAAACGGGCACGACGTTCTTCCCGTCTTCGCCGTGTATCTCGCCCCACTCGCCCATCCTGCCCTCGTGCACAATCTTCGCAACCCCATGCTTGTTCTTGGCCATTATGAGGGTCGCGGTGCTTATCGCCCTCACGAGCTCGGAGGTGAAGACCACCTCAAACTTCCAGTCCTTCAAAAGCTCCCCCGCTCTAAGCGCCTCATCTATTCCCCTCTCGCTGAGGGGGACGTCCACCCATCCTGTGAAGAGGTTAAGTTTGTTCCATAAACTCTCCCCGTGCCTGACCAAAACAAGCCTCGACAATTTAGGGTCACCTAACAATTCTTGGGTTCAAACTTTAAAAAAGTTCCGCGAAAAATAAAGGGCATCAGCGGAGGCCGGCCCGGCCTCCCTTCTTGAGCCTCTTCTCGACGTCCCTGTAGTACTCCATCGTCTTCTCGTCCACGCTCGGCCCGACCTTCTCGAGGGCCTCCTTGAAGTCCTCCATCGTGACCCTGACCTTCTCTTTGATCTCGTCGAGCCTCGCCCCTGGCTTTATGAGGCCGCTCGCTATGGCCCTCCTCATGGCAGTCATGGCCGCTTCCCTTACGACGGCCGCTATGTCCGCTCCGGTGTAGCCCTCCGTCTTCTTTGCGAGCTCTTCAAGCTTGACATCCTCACCGAGAGGCATCTTTCTCGTGTGGACTTTGAGTATCTCTAGCCTCGCCTTCTCGTCCGGAGCCGGGACGAGGATCAAACGGTCAAACCTTCCAGGCCTCAGCAAAGCGGGATCAAGTATGTCCGGCCTGTTCGTGGCCGCTATGACGACAACACCACTGTTCTCCGCTATGCCGTCCATCTCCGTGAGGAGCTGGTTGATCAGCCTGTCGGTAACGCGGTTGGTATCGCTTCCCCTCACAGGGGCTATGGCGTCAATCTCATCTATGAACACCACCGTCGGAGCGGCTTGCCTCGCCTTTCTGAATATCTCGCGGATGTTCTTCTCGCTCTCCCCGACCCACTTGCTCAGCACCTCAGGCCCGCGGATGGCTATGAAGTTCGCTTCGCTCTCCGTGGCGACGGCCTTAGCGAGGAGCGTCTTACCCGTTCCCGGTGGTCCATAGAGGAGTATCCCCTTTGGCGGGGTTATGCCCATCGCCATGAAGGCCTCCGGGTACTTGAGGGGCCACTCGACCGCTTCCCTCAGGGCCTCCTTGACGTTCTTTAGACCTCCAACGTCCTCCCAGTGGACGTTGGGCACCTCCAGGAGTACCTCCCTGAGGGCACTCGGCTCCACCATCTTGAGGGCCTCGTAAAAGTCCCTCTTCGTGACCTTCAGCTCCTCCAGGACTTCCTTGGGTATCGCCTCTGCCTCGAAGTCAATCTTCTTTTCCTCTATGAGCCTCCTCAGGGATGCCATTGCAGCCTCCCTTGCGAGGGCCGCTAAGTCAGCCCCCACGAAACCGTGGGTCTTCTCCGCGAGCTCCTCGAGCAGGTAGTCTATGAGCCTGTGTTTCACCTCGTCGTAGAGTCCCTCGTAGGCCTTCAGGAGGGCCTTAACCTCGCGCTCGTCTCCCGCGTTCTCAACCTCCCTCATGGCCTTTCCTACGACGTCCCTGAAGCGTTCGTCCCTCTCAAGGCTCTTGAGGGCCCTTATCACCTCCCCCTTCCTGAAGTCGGGCTCTATAGGCATTCCCCTCGTGTGTATCTGGAGTATCTCCTTCCTTCCCTGTCTGTCGGGAACGCCAACCTCGAGCTCCCTGTCAAATCTCCCCGGCCTCCTCAAAGCGGGATCTATAGCGTCGGGCCTGTTAGTGGCTCCAATGACGATGACCTTTCCGCGTCCCTTGAGGCCGTCCATGAGGGTGAGTAACTGGCTAACAACGCGCTTCTCAACCTCGCCGTGGCTCTCCTCCCTTTTTGGAGCGATTGCGTCAATCTCGTCAATGAAGATTATGCTCGGCGCGTTCTCTTCTGCCTCCTTGAAGACTTCTCTTAAGCGCTCTTCGCTCTCACCGTAGTACTTGCTCATTATCTCCGGCCCGTTGATGGCTATGAAGTGGGCGTTCGCCTCGTTGGCCACAGCCTTGGCCAATAGGGTCTTACCGGTTCCCGGCGGTCCGTAGAGGAGCACTCCCTTGGGCGGCTCTATGCCGAGCTTCTCGAAGAGCTCCGGGTGCTTGAGCGGGAGCTCTATCATCTCCCTGACCTTCTGAATGACGTCCTTGAGGCCGCCTATGTCCTCGTAGGTGACGCCGATGGTGGCGGTCTTTTCGACCTCCTTCACGGGCTTCTCGCTTATGTTGAAATCCGTGTAGCTCGTTATCTGGACTATGCCGCTTGGCTGGGTCGCCGTAACCACAAAGGTCAGCTCCTGTCCGAGAACGCCCACCTTAATGTAGTCACCCTTGACCACGGGCCTTCCTATGAGCCTGGAGTGGAGCCACTCCACGAAGTCGCCCCCGAACATGACGGGCTCCGTTGGGGCCAGGACGACTTTCCTGCCTTCCCTGACCTCCCCCTTTCTTACGGTTACCTCCTCACCGAGGCCAACCCCGGCGTTCTTCCTCATCGTACCGTCCATGCGGATGAGATGGAGCCCTTCGTCCTCGGGGTAGGCGGGCCACGCAACCGCGGCCGTGTTCTTGGTGCCTATGATCTCCACGATGTCACCCGACTGTATGCCGAGCTCGCGCATGCTCTTCCTGTCAATCCTCACAATACCCCTGCCAACGTCCCTCTGGTAGGCAGAGGCGACCTTAAGTTTGATTTCCTTCTTCTCGGCCATACAACACCACCTCCATTATCGTGATGGCCCTTATTTGATCACGATATTTAGTTACCAATTGTAAATAAAAGACAAAAGGGTTTAAAAAGTTTTGTGTCTTTTAGTGTACATCGGTGACTAAAAAGGAAATAGAAGTGCTCACTCGATTTTTATCTCGAAGCCCTCTTCCTCCTTCTCCTCGGGGTGCTTCTTGGGGAGTCTTATCTCGAGGATGCCGTTCTTGTAGCGGGCCTTGGCCTTCTCCGGGATTACCTCCGTCGGTAGCCTCACAACCCTTCTGTAGCCGGAGTAGTAGCGCTCGACCCTTATGGCACCCTCCTTCTCAAGCTCCTTCTCGCGCTTCACCTGAGCCTCTATGTAGAGGGTGTCGTCCTTAATCCTGAGCTTGATGTCCTTCTTGTCAACACCCGGAAGCTCCGCAGTGACAACTATCTCGTTGCCCTCGTCGAAGATGTCAACGAAGGGCTCCCTCCACGTTCCCTCTTCTCTCACTGCGGGGCTCCTGTAGCCCCAGAGTCTTGGCCCGCGGAATATCTCACTAAACATCTCGTCAATCTCCTCCTGGAGCTCCCTCATAATGTCGAAGGGGTCCCAGACGTCCCACCTCCTTCTCATGCTCTCACCCCCTTCGATTTTTTGGTTACCAATAGTTACTAAATACGAAATGGTTTATAAATTTTACTGCGATGCTGACCCCGCGGGCAACAAGAGAAACTGCTTATTCCTCCACGATCCTCTTCAGGAGAACCCTCTCACGTTTGTCCAGGGCGTCGCTTGCGGAAACCACGAACTTCGAGGACTTCATGAGCGCGAGGTCCCTGAGCTTCCCCACGAACCTCAGTGCAGCTTCCGTGCCCTGCTCCACCTTGATGTACTCGAAGGCGTCAAAGACTATCACGCTGTTGGGCTGGAGGCTCCTTCGGAGGCTTTCCTCAATGACGTAGAGTCTTGAGGGATGCACGGCCTTCGGGTGCTCGACCTTGCTTATCCATATGTGCACCTTCTCCCTGGACTCGTCGTTGGGGGGACTTCTCGTTATCCACACGACGTTGCGGTTTAGCCTTGCTATACGCTCAGCCACTTCGGGGGTTGTGACAAGGACGTGCTTTTTATCATCCTGCACCCCCCTCCTGTGCAACAATCTGAACATAACGCTCACCTGCCCCCGCGCCCCGTACATTTATGTTACGAGGCATCATCATATTCCGGCAGTAGTATCAAGGTTTGACCTTATAACTTTTTCTCCGGCATCGGGGTAAGATGGTGTGGAAGAAAAGCAAGTTAAAGGGAAAGTAGGTAAAATCCAAAAGGGGATTACTCCCTCTGGCAGAGTTCGAGGAGGACGCCGTTGACGGCCTTCGGGTGGAGGAAGGCTATCTTTGCCCCGCCGGCACCGATGCGCGGCTTCTCGTCTATTAACCTGTATCCCGCTTCCTTGAGCTTCGCGAGGTGGGCCTCTATGTCATCAACGCCGAGGGCTATGTGGTGTATCCCCTCGCCGCGCTTGGCTATGAACTTTGAGATGGGGGAATCCTCCGAAGTGCCCTCGAGGAGTTCTATCCTGCTCTCCCCGACGTGGATTATCGCGGTCCTTACCTTCTGGTCCGGGACCTCTTCAATCTCCTCCACCTTGAGGCCGAGGCCCTCCCAGACCTTTATGGCCTCGTCGAGGTTCTTAACGGCTATACCTACGTGGTCTATCTTCTTCATCATGCTTTCACCCCCAGGGTTTTCTCCATTATGAGTTCGGCGGCCGAATATGGATCAAGGGAGCGCTCGGCGATCATACCGACGAGCTGGGAGAGCTCCCCCTCCCTGAGCTGGCGGCTGATTCTGGCGCTTATTGAATCCGAGATTATTGTCTTTACCTCCTCCTCCGCCCTCATAAGGCGTTTCTCCCTGATCTTCCCGCTCTCCTCGAGAAAGGCCCTGTGTTTCTTTATGGCCTCCCAGAGCTCCGGTATGCCTTTGTTCGTCAGGGCCACGGTGGCCACTATCGGCGGCCTCCAGCCCCTCTTTTCCCACCGCTCCTTCTCGAGGTCGAGGGTGAGCTCGAGCTCGAATATGGCCCCCTCCGCTCCCTCTTTGTCCGCCTTGTTCACAACAAAAACGTCCGCTATCTCCATGAGGCCAGCTTTGATGGCCTGAACATCGTCACCAAGCCCCGGAACGGTCGCGAGGACAACCGTATCGGCTGTTTTCACGATATCAATCTCGATCTGGCCAACTCCAACGGTCTCCACAAAAATCACGTCGCAACCGTAGGCATCGAGGACTTTTATAGCGTCGTTCGTGGCCTTGGCCAGGCCGCCAAGTGAGCCGCGGGTGGCCATGCTCCTTATGAAGACTCCTGGGTCTGTGGAGTGGCGTTGCATCCTTATTCTGTCCCCGAGGAGGGCCCCTCCCGTGAAGGGTGACGTGGGGTCTATGGCTATGACCCCGACAACGAGCCCCTCCTTTCTGGCCTCCCTGATGAGCTTGTCGAGGAGCGTTGACTTCCCGGCTCCGGGGGGGCCGGTTATGCCGACGATGTAGGCTTTTCCGGTGTGCTTGTATATCCTTCTCACGACCTCCCGGGCCTTCTCCTCGTCGTTCTCGACGAGGGTTATGAGCCTCGCCACCGCACGTTTGTCCCCCTTAAGCATGCGCTCTACGAGGTCCTCGATCATGGGCATCACAACTGGATATATTGTCCACCTTTAAGCTTAAGAACTTAATGGAAAAATCAGGAGGAGAACTTCTTGAGCTTCTCCACGTTCTCATCAACGAACTTGATTATCTCCTCAATGGGGCTTCCGGGACCGAAGACCTTTGCAACGCCCATTTTTTCGAGCTCCTGAGCGTCGTCGGGCGGGATGATTCCCCCGGCTATAACGAGGACGTCCTCGTTGACCTTGAGGTTCTTCTCCTCCAGGAGTTTGAGTATCTTGGGTATCAGAACCATGTGGGCACCGGAGAGTATGCTTATTCCAAGGACATCAACGTCCTCCTGGATGACGCTCTCCACAATCTGCTCCGGAGTCTGCCGTATGCCGGTGTAAATCACCTCGTAGCCGGCATCGCGGAAGGCCCTCGCTATGACCTTCGCTCCTCTGTCGTGGCCGTCCAGGCCCGGTTTTGCTATAAGAACCCTAACCTTTGAGCGCTCGACCATCCCTATCACCGCTTTTATATCCGTGAAAGTCCTTTTAAAGGTTTGTCAAACCTAAAGGGTCCCCTTTACATTGGATATTTTATCCATTTTTTGCCGGCACAAGTTTTATTTACGGGTAGGGCTACCACCTTTGAGAGGTGAAAAAATGAGCTGGAAGCGGGGCGCTTACCCGGAGTATGAGCTTGAGGATGTGATTGCTGCTATTTTTGCGCTCAAAGAAACGAAGGGACGGAAACAGCTGGCAGAGGGACTCGGGCTTGGCGAGGGGAGTGTGAGAACGCTTTTGAAGAAGCTCTCCTCACTGGGCTTGATTGAATCGAAGCAGAGGGGACATCACCTGAGTGATAAGGGCGAGAGTGTTCTTGGGGAGCTTGCGGGTAAGTTCTCGGAGCCCGTGCCGGTTAGCCCTGTGGAGGGAATGCCGTCCCGGGCCCTCAAGATACACGGCCCACCCACCTTCAAAAGCATTGATCTAAGGGACGAGGCCATAAGGGCTGGGGCGAAGGGTGCGATGATACTCCGCGTTAAAGACGGTGAGCCCGTTTTCCCAGAGGACGGGAGGCCCCTGAGGGAAACCCTTCCAGAGCTCGCGGAGGAGCTGATGGGAAAGCTCAACCCCTCGGAAGGCGATGCCCTCGTTATCTCCTGGGCCGAAGAGCCCCATGTGGCGGTGAAGAGCGCGATCCACGTCGCGGTGTTTCTGAGGGATGAGGTGCCGAGGGAGCTTGCGGAGGTGGTAGGATGAAGCACCTGATCCTGGCCCTCGACGTCTATGAGCGGGAGAGGGCGCTGGAAATAGCGGAGGAAACCCGGGCATACCTGTGGGCCATCAAGGTGAACTGGCCCCTCATAATCGGGAGCGGGGCCTCGATAATAGGGGAGCTCAAGGAGCGCACGGGCCTCCCAATAATAGCCGACCTGAAGCTGGCGGATATCCCTAACACCAACAGGCTCATAGCGAGGCGAATCTTCGCGGAGGGAGCCGACTATATCATAGCTCACGGCTTCGTTGGGAGGGACAGCGTGAGGGCGGTGATGGAGGAGGGTGAGACGATAGTGGTGGTTGAGATGAGCCACCCCGGGGCCGGGGAGTTCATTCAGCCCGTAACGGACGAGCTGATAGCTCTCGCCAACGAACTCCGCCCCTTTGGTGTAATCGCACCCGCAACGAGGCCCGAGCGTATCGCCTACATCCGTTCGAGGCTGGAGGAGGGGATTAAAATCCTCACCCCCGGCGTCGGTGCCCAGGGAGGAAGCGCGGGAGAAGCCTTAAAAGCCGGGGCAGACTTCATAATAGTTGGGCGGAGCATCTACGCGAGTGATAACCCCCGGGAGAGTGCGAGAAAGATAGCGGAGGGGTTGTGATGGAGTTCAGGTCAAGGAGGCACCTCAGCAAGAAGGACGTTAAGGGCATAATAGCCGAGATGGGCAGACTGTTCGGGGAGGAGGTGGCCTCAAAGCTGATAAAGAAGAAGGACGACGTTGAGATAGCCGAGGTTGACAGAATAACCCAGGTAATCTTCGTTAACGGAAAGCCGAGGTTCATAAGACGGGAAGGTCTCGTCTTTCCCCTCGTTTCCACGCTGTACGAGCTCTCCAATGAAGAAGACCTGAGAACCTGGAAGCGCAGTGTTGTGGTGGATGCAGGGGCCGTTCCCTACGTCCTCGACGGTGCCGACGTGATGGCCCCCGGCATCACCGACGCGGATGAGGGCATAGGGGAGGGGGACTTCGTCTTCGTTGTGGAGGAGAACTTCGGGAGGCCCCTGGCCATAGGGATAGCCCTCATGGACGGAAAGAGGATGAAGGAGTCCAAGAAGGGTAAGGCCGTGAAGAACATCCACCACGCCAAGGACAGGCTGTGGGAGCTCACCGTTTAACGGGTGATAGGAATGGGAGAGAAGATAAGGGTGCTTGTGGGAGGGGTGTTTGACCTCCTCCACGTGGGGCATATTCACTTCCTCACGGAAGCGAAAAAGATGGGAGACGAGCTGGTCGTCATAGTGGCCCACGACGAGACCGTCAAGAGGCTTAAGGGCCGCCCTCCGGTGAACTCTATGGAGGACAGGGCGGAGCTTTTGAGGGCATTAAAGCCTGTGGATGAGGTTTACATCGGCGCGCCGGAGGAAATAAGCTACGAACTGGTCAGGAAGATAAACCCCGACGTGATAGTCCTCGGACCGGACCAGAACTTCGATATCAACGAGATGAAGGAGCGCCTCAGGGAGCACGGCATAAACGCGGAGATCATAAAGATACCCTTTCTCTACAGGAGCGACATAGCGAAGACGAGCAAAATAATAGAAAGGATTATTGAACACTTCTGCAGGTGATTTTAGGGGGCTTATTCTACCACCTCTTATTCCAGCCCAAACAATAAATGGGGGCGGGGATGATTTTAAGCGGGCTGGTTTGAAGGGGTTTTATTAAATCGAAAACTTTGCGAGGTACTCCCTGAGTTTTTCCTCGTCTTCCCTGGCAACGACGCTCATGAGCTCTCCGAATTTCCGCTCTCCCATGGCTTTTTTGAGGTAGTAGTAAAGGTTCACCGCATCCTCGACGATCACGCTCTGTCTCCTGCCCTCGTGGGCGTAGAGCTCTATCAGCTTCATGTTCATATCCTGGCTTACGAAGAGCGTTTTCTGCTTCTTGACTTTCTTGAGGTCCTTCTTTTTAGCCTCGCCCTCGATTTTAGCGGGTTTCGTGAGTTCATCAATGGAACCGTCAAACAGCTTCGGGATTTTATCTCCTCTCGACAATTTCTATCACCTCACCTGCAAGCTTGGTAAACGCTTTGGCCGCTCTACCATCGCCATCGAACTCAAAGATGCTCATCCCTTGGGCGTGGGCCTTCTCGAGGGCAACCGACTGCGGGATAGTCGTCAGAAGGGGCGCGTTTGGATAGGTCTCCCTGAGCTCCTGGAGCCGGGTCTTTGGGACTTTCGTCTGGCGGGTGAACTTGTTGGGGACTATGCCGAGGAGGGAGAGCCCCTCGTTCGTCTCCTCCTTTATCATCTTCATGAGGTTGAACATAAGCTGCATTCCTATTACGCCGAAGTAGCTGAGCTCAAGGGGTATCAGAACGTAGTCCGACGTTGTGAGGGAGTTAACCAGGAATATGCCCATGCTCGGCGGGTTGTCTATGAGGACGTAGTCGTAGTCGGGGAGAACCGGCCTCAAAGCCTTCTCGAGCCTTCTCTCACGGTTGTAGGAGTTAATTATCTCTATCTCCTTCTGGGATAGGTTCAGGTGGGAGGGGATTATATGGATGTTCTCCCTCACAGGTATTATGGTGTCCTCGACGTTGCTCTCCTTTGTGAGAAGCGTGCCCACGTTGTTGTTTTCATATTCAAGAACCTTGAGCCCTATCAGGCCGAAGGTCAGGTTGAACTGAGGGTCAACATCAACGAGTAGTACCCTCCGCCCCCGGTTGGCCAGCGCGTGGGCGAGGTTGAGGGTGAGGGTGGTCTTACCCACACCACCTTTCTGATTGGCTACACTAATGACCACTGCCATCTCGTGCCACCGCTGAAGTTAATGTTAAAGAAGGAAATCAAAGGTCCGGTATGTTATCGAACCTGTAAACCCTCCTCTGCGGGTAGAGAGGCTTCATCTCGTCGTCGTAGAAGTCGCGGTTGAACTCGATGTCAACGTTTCCGTAGCTCGGGGTGTATGTTATCTCCTTCGGGGCCTCGGGTATGACGCTGTTCTCCTCCTGTAGGGCCTCCTGGCTTCCGTAGACGTATGGGCTCCTCACGCCGGTCATTATCACCATAACGCGGACGTAGCCCTCAAGCTCCTCGTCTATCCTGGCCCCCCAGATGACCTCGCTCCTCGCACCGAGCCTCTTGTTGACCTCCTCCATGGCGCGGTTGATCTCCTCGAGCTTGACGTCGGGCCCCATGGTGAAGTGTACCAGGGCGGCCTTTCCACCGTCATACTCAACGTCGAGCATCCTGTTGTTGAGGGCATCGAGAACGGCATCAACGGCCCTGTTCTTCGAGTTGCTCTCGCCTATACCTATGAGGGCCGTGCCGCCCTTCTTCATGACGGTGTAAACGTCGGCGTAGTCTATGTTGACCATTGAGTCCTGGTTGATGGTTTCGCTCAGCCCCTTAACCATCCGCGCGATGACCTCGTCGGCAACGCGGAAGGCCTGCGTTATCGGGAGGTTGGGAACCAGGTCAAGGAGCTTGTTGTTATCAACGACAATAACCGTATCGGCGTACTTCATGAGCTCCTTGACACCGGCCCTTGCTTTGTCAAGCTTTATCTGGCCCTCCATTTTGAAGGGGAAGGTCACAACGCCAACGACAAGGGGCTCCTGAAGCCTTCCGCTGTTCTTAGCGACTTCCTTGGTGACCCTCGCGACCACGGGGGCGGCACCCGTTCCGGTACCTCCACCCATTCCCGCGGTTATGAATACGAGGTCTGTGTCCTTAACAACGTCGGCAATCTCCTGGGCGCTCGCCTCGGCGGCCCTGTAGGCCACCATAGGACTCCCTCCGGCGCCCTTTCCATAGGTTATGTTCGGGCCGAGGAGGATTTTCCTGTCGGCTTTGGTCCTCTGGAGCTGCTGGGAGTCGGTGTTCATGGCTATAAGCTCCGCACCATTGACACCGATGTCATAGAGCCTCGTTATCGTGTTGTTACCGCTCCCACCAACTCCAATCACCTTTATGTTTACAGGACTCCTTTCCCTACTTCCCTCGTTACCCTCATCGTCGAAGATATTCAAACCAGCCTGCTCAAGCAGCTTAAACACCATCCCCTATACCCCCGTTACTTTTAATCTACGATATAGTCTGGCTTTTCCTCGCCAATCTCTGTTTGGTAGAGCTCTCTCCTGACCAGATCGCGTATCGCCACCCTTATGGCCTCGCTCCTGTTGGGGTACACCCCACGCTTAACAAGTATATCAAGGGCGTTGATGAGGTTCTGGGGCAGCTGGACGCTGATGATGCGCATGTTTCGTGCCATGTTGAAGCCACCGTAGACGATTGCTAATATGCTAATGGCCATTATGTAGTTAAATACTTTTTTGTCTCCGTTAATACTATGATAATATCAATTTCAAAAAATTTAAGAAAATTATCCAATTAAACAAAAAATTTAAGAACATTTGTTCTGAAAACCTGCAAAAAGTGTTATAAAGCCCGACGAAAAAGAAGGTTTTGGTGAGGCTATGAGAACAATTAAAGGCACCTACGGGGAGATTTTGGTTACGAAGGTTACGGTAGATAAACCCTCAAAAATTTTTGAAAAACTTGGGGATAGGGTCCAGATAGTTAACGTTCCATGCTGGAAACATGCCGTTTTCGGTACCATACTCGCACTAAAATCATTCGAAAGGGGAACAAACCATGCGAGGACGCTCAAAGGGGAGATTCTTTTGAGGCTCGCCGGGACGCTTCAGATAAAGGAGGCCATTGAAAAAGTGGGGGCGAGGGAGGGGCAGAACTACCTCGTTGCTATCAACCTAACCCCCGGGGAAGTGAGGGCGCTGATGGAAGAGCTCGACCTCAGGGAGGTGCCCATGGAGGACTGCAACCCGGAGAGTCTGAGGGATTACTTCGAGCTCTCGGCAATGGTGGAAGTGCTTTAAGTACGCCTTCGGAAATATCGCCAGGATGCGGACTTAAACCCGGATTATGGCCCAATCTTTGAATCATTTTCGGAGAAACCCCAATATTTCCTAAGCGGTTTTCAATAAACTTTATAAGAAACTTCCCTCACCTTTCCATGCTCGAGGTGATGCTCATGAAGTATAAGAAGCGCAAGTACTTCCTCGCTGGAAGGATAAACATGATACAGCGCTCCAAAATTAGGGAGCTCTTCGAGATGGCCTCCAAAATGAAGGACGTCATTTCCCTGGGGATAGGTGAGCCCGATTTTGACACACCCCAGAATATAAAAGAGGCCGCCAAGAGGGCCATTGACGAGGGTTACACTCACTACACCCCCAACGCGGGAATACCGGAGTTTAGGGATGCCATAGCCGAGTACTACAAAAAATTCTACGGTGTTGAAGTTCCCGATGACCACGTCATAGTTACGGCCGGTGCTTACGAAGCCACCTACCTGGCGTTTGAGGCCCTTCTCGAGGATGGGGACGAGGTGATAATCCCGGACCCGGCCTTTGTTTCTTACATGGAGGACGCCAAACTGGCGGAGGCCAAACCCGTGAGGCTGCCCCTCCGTGAGGAGAACGGCTTTCAGCCGGATCCCGACGAGCTCCTCGAGCTTGTGAGCAAGAGGACGAGGGTCATCGTCATGAACTATCCCAACAACCCAACCGGCGCGACCCTCGACGAGGAAGTGGCAAGGGCCGTTGCCGACATAGCCGAGGACTACAACATCTACATCCTCAGCGACGAGCCCTACGAGCACTTCCTCTACGACGGTGCCAAACACCAGCCAATGGTGAAGTACGCACCCTACAATACTATTCTGGCCAACAGCTTCTCCAAGACCTTCGCCATGACCGGGTGGAGGCTCGGCTTCACCATCGCACCGGAGGAGATAATTAGGGACATGATAAAGCTCCACGCCTACATACTCGGAAACGTCACCTCTTTCATCCAGATAGCTGGAATAGAGGCCCTCCGCGCCAAGGAGAGCTGGGAGGCCGTCGAGAAGATGAGAAGGACGTACGAGGAGAGGAGAAACCTTGTGCTCCAGCACCTCAGGGAGATGCCCCACATAAGTGCCTTTGAGCCGAAGGGGGCCTTCTACATCTTCGCCAACATCAGGGATACGGGAATGAAAAGCGAGGAGTTCGCCAAGTGGCTCCTCCAGGAAGCGGGGGTAGTGGTCATCCCCGGAACGGCCTTCGGAAAGCAGGGAGAGGGATACGTCAGGATAAGCTACGCAACCAAGAGGGAACTCCTCATCGAGGCCATGGAGAGGATGAAAAAAGCTCTTGAGTCCCTTTGACCCTTTTCTTTTGAGGGATGCAGAATGCAGGAGGTACTCTACGTCCTCGTGGCGATATTCCTTGCGGAACTTGGGGACAAGACCCAGCTTGCCACGATGGCCTTCGCGGCCAAGTACGGCTGGGTCAAGGCCTTCGTGGGGGCAGTTGTTGGACTCGCCCTCGTGAACCTCATTGGGGCGTTCATCGGTGACAGAATCGGTGATGCCCTTCCCCTCGAGATGATCCACAAAGGGGCGGGGGTAATATTCATCGTGTTTGGAATACTCATGCTGCTTGGAAAAATGTGAGGTGGGAAAATGAAGCGCTGGAAAACCGTCATCCTGGACACGCTCGTTATGACGGCCGGATTTGGGACGCTGAGCATGATGGGCGTTGCAAAACCCGACATAATCAGCCACTTTGGAATAAGCGGCTCGGCCTATGATCTCCAGCACGTTGCCTACGTCTTCGGTCTCTTCATCGCCTTCCTTCTCGGGCACACGAAGCTCTACGAGGGGAGCTTCAAGAGGAGCGTTGCGATAGCCCTCAGCTGGGCCGCGATCCCACAGCTCATCATACCCTACGTGGGCAACTGGTACGTTGTTGTCGCCCTCCGCTTCATCCAGGGTTTCGTCGTTACACTCGTCCCGCTCTTCAGCACGCAGATAGCGCGCTTCTTTGTGGCCGAGAGACCCTTCGCCAAGGGCATAATCCTCTCCGGAATCTTCTGGGGTGGCGTCTTCGGGAGCATGAGCGCCCGCTACCTCGTGGAAGCGGTTGGCTGGAAGATGGGGTTTGTGATAACTTCCCTCGTCATGTACGCCGTCTTGCTCATCTGGTGGCTCCTCGTTGAGGACTTCGAGGTCGTTCACGAGAAGGGGAGCGAGAAGGTCAACATATGGAAGATGCCCTTCACCTGGGTGCTTGGTCTGACTTTCTTCCCGGCCCTCTGGGTCATATTCACCATAATCGGCTTCTCCGCGAGCCTTGGCTACGACCTTGGCTGGACCAAGGAGCACGTCTCGAACCTCAGCACCACCCTCAACGTCTCGAAGGCCCTCTGGTCAATCGTTATGGGCTTCGTTGGATTCCAGCTCTCGAAGAAGAACCCCACCGCGAGGGGCCTCTTCAAGGCCATCGTGCAGGTCATGATAGTCTCCTACGGGATAGCCTTCATAGGATTGGCCATCTACTCAAGGGCTATGCTGGCCGGGAACTACGGCATGGCCCTCGCGAGTGTTGTGCTCGTTGGTGCCCTTCAGGGGACGGGGCCGGCTTTCTGGACGAGTGCCCCCGCCACCTATCCAAAGCGCATCTATCCGAGGGCTTCCTTCGCCCTGGGCCTCATCTCAAATTCAGCAAACGCCGTGGCACCCTCCGTCACCGAGGCTTTGGCTTCCATAAGCGAGGGCCTTGCCCTCGGTGAGCTCACCGCGATGCCCCTCCTCGGCATCCTGACGCTCGTTATCGTTTCAAGGATGAGGCTTCCCGTGGAGGAGCTGGGGGATGAGGCTTAAACCCGTTGTTTTCTCCGTTTTTCTCCTCCTTTCGATTTACTTTCTCGGCATAGGCGTCCTGAGCTACGGGGAGCGCTTTACGTTCGCCGGCTATATTGTGGTGGCGCTCATGCACCTGGCGGTGGGAGTTGGGATACTTCGGAACAGCAACGCGCTCCGCCAGCTTGGCTCGTACTTCCTGCTTCTCGACTTCCTATTCGGCCTGCTCTGGACGCTCATAGGTGAGAGGACCGCCCTCGTGATAATGTTCGTCTCCGCCCTTGCCCTCGTCCTCGTGACGAGCGACGAGCTCAGGAAGGAGATGTATTAATACTCATTGATGGGTAATATTGCCTCTAACGAAACATTTATTAAGCGTTTCCCCGAGGGGCCCACGGTGATGGGGAATGAACGTGTTTAACAACACCATGGATCTATACGAGAAGTACAAGCCCACCCCCCTGGTCAGGCTCTCAGCGGAGAGGGGGGATGTCTTTTGCCAAGCTGGAGTTCTTTAACCCCTTCAGCAGGAGCATAAAGGACAGAACTGCTTTTAACATGCTTTCACGTGCCCTTGAACGCGGGAACATAAACAGCGCGGCCCTTTTTGAGGCGAGCTCCGGCAACACCAGCGTCTCCCTCGCCGCGCTCAGCAACGTCCTGGGGATAGAGTTCAGGGCTTACCTGCCGAAGCCAACGCCGAAGGCAACACAGGTTCTCCTGAAGGTTCTTGGGGCGGAAGTGGTCGTCACGGACTTCGAGACCATAAGCCCTGAGATGGTCGAGTTTGTAAAGGAGGAGGCCAGAAAGGCAGGTGCGGCGAACCTCAACCAGTTCGAGAACGACGACAACTTCGATGTTCACTACCGAGTCACGGCGAGGGAGATTGAGGAACAGCTGAGGAGCGTAGGGAAGAAACCGGACGTTCTGATAGCTGGCATCGGAACCTCGGGCCACATAGCGGGGCTCGCGAAGTACCTCAAGGAGCGCCACGGCACGGAGGTCATTGGAGTTATCCCCGCGGAGGGGGAGAAGATTCCGGGCATCAAGAGGATAAACGGCCAGAAGTGGTATTCCCGCTCGATGGTGGACCGTATTGTGGAGGTAACGAGAAAGGAAGCCATCGAAGGGTCCATAAGCGTTGCCCGAAGGGACGGCCTTCTAATTGGCCTCAGCTCCGGAGCGGTGGTCAAAGCCTACGAGAGGGTTTCGGAGGAGCTCGATGGCACCCACGTCCTCATCTTCCCGGACGATGGGTTTAAATACGTGGAGGTCTTTGAGAGCTATCTGGGTGCGAAGACGTGAGGATAGCCGTTTATCTGCTCGCCCTTCAGGGTTTTTTCTCCCTTTACTACTTTCAGAAGACCTTCTTCTACGCGTATCTTGTCTTTGGACTCCTGAACCTTGTCCTCGCCGTCGGGCTCGTGAGGCGCTCGAAGCGAATAGCGAAAGCGGCCCTGCTCTACAAGGGGCTCGACCTCTTCCTGGCGATACTGATGCTCATGACGGGCGTGGTTCTTCAGGGGGTCAACGCACTGCTGGACATAGTGATCATCCACGACATACTCGGCTCGGAGATGTTCCAGGGACGGGAGGGAGAGATGGAGGATGGGGAAGCGGATTAGTGGTGTCCACTTTCTCCTCCTTGCCGGCTTTCTCGCCATCCTCGGCTCGACGATGAGCAAGTCCCCGACGCTCCCCCTCTACGCCGAGAGCCTCGGGCTGGGCAGAAGTGATATAGGCCTCGTGGCGGCGGCGTCCACCGTGACCGGAATCCTCGTGAACTTCTCCTCCGGCCTTCTCAGCGATCTCTACGGGAGGAGAAAGCTTCTGATCGCTGGAGGCTTCGTCTTCCTAAGCGCGCCTCTGCTCTACTTCCTCGCGGACGACGCGCTCACCCTCGCCCTCGTCAGGGTTTACTACGGCGTCGCCACCGCGATATTCGTTCCGGTTTCGTTCGCCCTCGTAAGCGACCTCTATCCGGACAGAAAGGGGACGTTCATGGGCTTTCTGAGTTCAGCAACGCTGGCCGGCAGGGCGCTGGCGCCCCTTCTGGCGGGGAGCATAATATACTTCCTCGGCTTCCCGGTTGTCTTCCTCCTCTGCTCCATCACTGGCATGGTGGTCTTCCTGCTCTCCTTCAGGTTTCCGGATACCGGAAGGGAGCTGGAGAAGTTCGAGCTCACTTTCAGTAAAGACCTCCTCATCATCGGCCTGCTCGATGCGTCCGTCTACATGGCATACCAGGGAATAGAGACGTTCCTGCCGCTCTTCTACTACCTTCAGGGCAGGGCGTGGCTCTCCGGGTTAATCCTCACACTTGAAATCTCGATAATGGCCGTCGTGAAGCCCTACGCGGGCTACCTCAGCGACAGAATCGGGAGGAGAAAGCCGATAATAATAGGAATGGCTATGGTTGGCCTGGCGGCCTTCGCTTTCGCCTTTGCCAGTTCCCTCTGGGCAATCGTGGCCGGAGCAATAATCTTCTCGATCGGGGCGTCGGTGAGCGAGGCCTCCACCAAACCCCTCGCCACAGAAATATCGAGGCTTCGCGGAACCGCCCTCGGCTTCCTGGAGAGCATAAAGGACATCGGGCAGGCGGCAGGACCGGTCCTCATAGGCTTCCTCGGCATTAGAATGGGCTTCCTCTTCGTTGGGGTCTTTGGTATACTATCCATTGGTGCTTTTCTAATGGGGCGGGGGAGGGTTGGTGATGAGGGGTAAACAGGTTTTCTGGCTCTCTGTTTTGGTTCTCCTCCTCATTCTGGGGGCGTATCCCCATATTAAGCGCCCTGATGAAAGGTTGGGGGAGCACAGCTTTATCCACACCATGAATGGGCTTTGTAGTCAGTACTTCCCCAACGTAACGTGCGGCGTAATCGCAGGCTGTCTCGAATACAAAAACGGGGCTTCCATTGCCTTCCTGAGGGTCAACTACACGCTCGTGCAGGTGTGGAATGGCTACGAACCCAGGGGCGGCTCTGTTTACATGGTAACCCTGGACAGGGAAACTCTGAGGGTTCTCTCTATAGAGCCCTCAAACTGGAGTGAGATGAGAGAAACGCTTTCCATGTGCTCCCCTAAGGGAGAGGAGAAATAAAAAGGGAAATCACTTCAGGATAATCCTTGCGTCAACTATGACCGCTCCCTCGCCCTCGTTGTAGACGAAGACCGGGTTGAGGTCCATCTCCTTGATGTAGTCCCTGAGGTCGTCCACCAGCCGGGAGACCTTGAGCATGAGGTCAACGATTGCCTTCATGTCGGCCGGCTTCTCACCGCGCGCTCCCGCCAGAATCGGGTAGCTCTTTATGCTCTTTATCATTGCCCAGGCGTCCTTCTCCTCTATTGGAATAATGCGGAAGGTGACATCCTTGAGAACCTCGACGAATATTCCACCGAGACCGAACATGAGTGCGTGGCCGAACTGCGGGTCTTCCGTGACACCTATGATGACCTCCCTGCCGACCTTGAGCATCGGGGCTATGAGGACGCCGAGTATCTCAGCGTTGGGGCGGTATTTGCGCGCGTTCTCGTGGATGACCTCCCACTTCTCCTTAAGTTCTTCAGGGGTTTTTATGTTGAGGAGGACCACTTTCGCGTCGCTCTTGTGGAGTATCTGCGGGGACATGAGCTTCATCGCAACGGGGTAGCCGAGCTCCTCAGCATAGCGGAGTGCCTCGTCAAGGGTCTTTGCAAGCTTCTCCTCCGGCACGGGAAGGCCGTAAGCCTTCAGCACCTGCTTGGCCTCGTATTCAACGAGGGAGTTCCTTCCTGAGACCTTAACGGCCTCTATAACCTTCAGAGCTTCTTCCTTCATACCCATCACCCCACGGTATCAGCCCTTAACCCTTTCAAGATACTTGGCGTAGTGAACAAGGCCAGCGATGGCCCTAACTCCCCTCTCGGGGGTTGGATAAACGGGAACGCCCTTCTCCTCGAGTATCTTTGCGTAGTGCTCCGTCTTCTTACCACCCATCGCGACAGCAACTATCGGCTTGTCGCTCTTCTCCTTGTACTCGGCGAGGATGTCAATAATCTCCATCTCGTCGAGGAGGGGCACCTGGAAGAGGACTATAACCACTATCGCATCAACGTTGGGGTCGTTCACAAAGGCCTCTATGGCGTACTTGTATCTCTGGGCGTCGGTGTCTCCGACGACATCCGTTGGGTTGCCCGCTACCGCGTGCGGCGGAAACTTCTCCTTGAGGTACCTGAGGCTCTCCTCGCTGAGGTCGGCCATCCTGAGGCCGAACTTTGCCACGGCGTCGCTCGCCATGACTCCAGCGCCACCGCCGTCCGTGATGATGCCAACGCGGTCGCCCTTGGGGAGCTTGCACTTGGCAAAGGCCTTTGCGACATCAAACATGTGCTCGAAGTCCTCCGCCCTTAAAACACCCGTCTGCTTGAAGACGGCATCGTAAATCGTGTCCGCTCCCGCGAGCGAGCCGGTGTGTGATGATGCCGCCTTGGCCCCGTACTCCGTCCTTCCGCTCTTGAGGGCTATGACGGGCTTGACCTGGCTTATCCTCTTCGCGCTCTCAATGAACTTCCTTCCGTCCTTGACGCCCTCGATGTAGAAGGTAACGACCTTTGTAGCATCATCGTGGATGAAGTAGTCCATCAAATCGGCGTCGTCAACGTCGAGCTTGTTGCCGTAGCTCACCATCTTGCTTATGCCTATTCCCGCCATCGCGGCCCAGTCGAGCATGGCAGCGGCGAAGGCACCGCTCTGGCTGACGAAGGCTATCTCGCCGCTCTTGGGCCTGTCCATCTTGCTCTCGGGGAGAAACACGGTGTCAACGCCGGTGTCTGGAACGTAAACGCCGACACAGTTGGGACCAATAACCCTTATGCCGTTCTCCCTCGCTATCTCGAGTATCTCCTGCTCCATCCTTTTGCCTTCCTCACCGAGCTCACCGAAGCCGCCCGTGATGATAACGACGCTCTTTATCCCCTTTTTGGCAATGTCCTTCATCGTGGCCGGCACGAACTTTGCCGGAATCGAGATAACCGCTAAGTCGGTATCCTCGGGGAGCTCCTCAACGCTCTTGTAGACCTTGTAGCCTTCTATCTCGTCGAGCTTGGGGTTGACCGGATAAATGTTGCCCTTGAAAATCCCGCGCTCTTTGTTCATTTTGAAGTTCTCGAAGATAACGTTTCCAACCTTACCCTTCTTGTCCGTGGCGCCTATGATGGCGACCGCCTTGGGCTCAAAAAAGGGCTTGAGTTCCTCAACTATTTTCGGCTTCTCCATCTCTATCACCTTTTGTTAAGAACTTTGAGTGAATTTTTTTCGAAAGTGGGATATTCCATTTGGAAATTCTCTGTTTGCACCTATAAAAGTTTTATGCACGTAAAATATGGCCTCTCATGTCTTAAAAAGCCCATCAGTGAACCATAATTCCCCCAATGGGGCAAGCTTTATATCAAATTGGAGGTAATGGGAAAGCATGGAGGAGAAAGTAATTGAAGCCATAAAACTCGCTGTCTCCCGCATTCCCGCGGACACCGTTGGGGCCCTGCGGGAGGCATACGAGCGTGAGGAGGACAGGATAGCAAGGTTCAACCTCGGAAACATCCTGAAGGCCATAGAGATTGGAAGAAACCGCTCTATACCCGTGTGCCAGGACACCGGAACGATAACCTTCTTCGTTGAGGCAGGTCTTGAGAGCCCCTACCTCCGCGAAGTGCGGGGGTGGCTCGTGAACGCTGTAAAACGCGCCACTCTGGAAGTTCCCCTCCGCCCGAACGCAATAGACGTCGTAACCCACAGAAACTCCGGTGACAACACAGGAAAGAACGTCCCCATCATCCACTGGGAGCTCGCGGGGGGAGACTCCATAAAAATCGCCGTTCTTCCGAAAGGAGGAGGGAGTGAGAACTGCTCCGCCCTGGCCATGCTGACTCCTGCTGAGGGATGGGAGGGGGTTAAGCGCTTCGTCCTGGAGAGGGTTAGAGAATGCGGCGGAAAGCCCTGCCCGCCCGTTATCCTCGGGGTGGGAATTGGAGGGAGTGCTGACCTCTCGCTAAAGCTTGCAAAAAAGGCTCTCCTCCGGCCGGTAGGCGAGAAGAACCCCGAACCAAAAATCGCGGAACTTGAGGAGGAGATTCTGAGGGAGGTGAACGCCCTCGGAATAGGCCCAATGGGCATGGGTGGGAACACAACCGCGCTCGACGTTAAAATCGAGGTCGCCCACCGGCATCCTGCGAGCTTCCCCGTCGGGCTAATCGTACAGTGCTGGGCCAACAGGAGGGCCTTTATGGAGATAAGCGCGGATGGGACGGTGAGAATATGGCAGTAAGGCTCCACACACCGCTTCAACGGGAGGACGTGGTGAGACTCAGGGCGGGAGACGTTGTGTACCTCTCGGGGAGAATTCTGACGGCGCGAGATGCCACCCACAGGAAGATACTCTCGCTCGCGGAACTTGGAGAACTCCCGTTTGATCTAGAAGGAGCTGTTTTATACCACTGCGGTCCGGTGGTGCGGAAAACCTCCGAGGGCTACGAGATAGTCTCCGCGGGCCCCACCACAAGTTCAAGGATGAACGCCTACCTCGAGGGAATCCTGTCGCTCGGTGTCAGGGGTGTAATAGGAAAGGGCGGGATGAACGCTGAGCCCTTCAAAGACCGCGCTGTCTACTTTGCATTTACAGGCGGCGCGGGTTCCCTCGCGGCCGAAAGCATAAAGCGCGTCGTTGACGTTCTCTGGTTGGAGGAGCTCGGTGTCCCCGAGGCCCTGTGGGTTCTCGAGGTGGAGGAGTTCCCGCTCCTCGTGGCGGTGGATGCCGAGGGGAACTCGCTGTACAAAGGGTAAAAATTTAAACCTCCACGAGGACTCCCGTTGGTGGTGCTCATGATAACGTATGAACCCATAATGCTGGCCATGCCCCTTGCGCGCCGGATAACGGAGTTCATCGCGAGGGAGAGGAGACTTCCGGAGGGAGACGAGCTCAGGGTGTTTTTGAAGGAGTTTGGCCTCGAGGAATCGTGCCTTGACAGGGGAATGGCCGTTTACAGGAACCCCTTTGTGCTGGCGATAATCCTGCCCGGAACGGAGCACGCGGTGGTTGACGTCATCTCCTCCAGCGGCGAGCTCAGCGATGCCCTCGAGGTAATAGCCTATCACGACAAGGAGGTCAACGCCTACTATGTGGAAATCGTTCCCGCCAGCGAAGTGACGTTTGAGGGCAACGTTGGGCTTGAGCCCGCGATAATTGACGCGGAGAGCTTTGAGATGGAAAGCTACCCCGTCTTCGGCCACTTTGAGGAGAGGGATGACGGCATATACCTGATACTGGATGAGGAGGCCTACTCCAACTGGAAAGCTAGTGAAAAGCTCCATACATGCCCGATATGCGGCGCTGAAGGGGTAGCTTGGAAGGGGGAGAAAGCTTTCTGCCCCTCCTGCGGCTTCGGGTTTGAGGTGGTGAGGAAATGAACTCCCCAGTATTCCAGCTTGTGAAGTATTCCCGCCTCGCCCACGAGCGCGGATTAACGGCCGCCTTCGGGGGAAACCTCAGCGTGCTCTTCAATGGGAAGATATTCGTGAAGGCCACCGGCGCAGTCATGGACGACATGAGCGGGGCCCAGGTGGCTGTGATGACACTCGATGGAAAGCAGGTGGGCGGTGTGAGGCCGTCATCGGAGTGGCGCCTCCACCTTGCTATCTACAGGGCGAGGGAGGATGTGAGGGCCATAGCCCACCTTCACCCCTCGTACTCCATAGCGGTTTCAAACATTGGGGAACGGCTCCCCATAATAACCCCAGAGGCGGAGCTCTACCTCAGGAGAATCCCCGTGGTTCCTTTCCGGCCCGCGGGAAGTGAGGAGCTGGCCGAGGAGATTGCCAAAGTCATGGAGGAGTACGATGCGGCGATAATGGAGAACCACGGGATTGTTACAGTCGGAAGAACCCTCCGCGAGGCCTTCTACAAGGCGGAGCTCGTGGAGGAGAGCGCGAAGCTCTGGTATTTAAGAGAAAAGCATTGAAAAAACAAATCACTCAACCTGCTCGAGGGCCCCGAGAACTTCCCAGATGATTGTTCTCGTGTGAAGGGGCATGTTGGGGTCCTCGCTTATCTCCTCGAGGATGGCTATCGCGTCGGCGGCCCTGACCTTGGGCTCGACGCTCTCGTCGAGGAGGCGCTCTATGGCCTGTTCGGCGGCCCTTCTTATGTTCCTGGGAACGACGGTGTCCTGGACAACCTGTTCCTTGAGAACCTGCACAATCTGCCCTATCAGCTCGCTCATTCTATCACCCCCTTTTAGTAAGAATTAGTTACTAAAGTGTTCCCACTTTAAATTGAACCCTGGTAGCTAAAAAGGTTTCGGTGAAAAGGAAAAGGTTCAGAGCCATCTTGGCTCCAGTCCAGCCCACATCCTCATCTTCTCGTAGGCTATGATCCTCGGTATGTTCGGCATGTCCTTTGGTCCCGGGTTCTTCATATAGAAGGCGTTGACCTCGTAGATTGGACCGAACTGACCTTTTTCAATAGCGATCTTTCCGAGTCTGGCAAGGTCAACGAGGAGACCGGCTAAAGCAGGGCTGTCGTTTATCCTCCCGTTTATGATCAGCTCGTCAATCGCTCCGTTGAAGCTTACGTATTCGATGTGCATGGCTATGAACTTCCTGTCGCCGAGGGGCTCGAGGAAGCCCGTGGGCTTGATGTAGTGTGGGGCATCGTAACCGAGGAGATCCATAACGATGGAGCTCTTGGTGAACTCCTTGCTCTTGTTCCTCTCCTTATCGGTTAGAGCCAGAAAGTCGTTGTTTCCTCCGATGTTGAACTGGGCAACGTCCTTGACGTAGCGGTTCCTCTGGGCGAGGTGGGCGAGAACGTCGGCGGTGAGCGGCGTGGCGCCCGTCGCTCCGTCGTCACCGAAAACCGCTAGCCTGCTCTCCTTCGCGAGCTCGGCAAACACGGGGTCGTTGGCTATGAGGGTGGGTATGGCGTTCACGAAGGCCGCCCCGCCGACCTCCTTCGCGTATTTGGCCGCTGCATAAACGTAAACCTGGGTTGCCGTGAAGCGCTCCTTCCTGTTCTCGTCGAGGGCCCTCTCAAGCTCCTCCCTGCTCTCGAAGGGGACGAAGGCCTCCGTGGTGCAGACGTTTATGAACACATCGGGCTTGAGCTCCTTCCACTCTTCCACGAGGTGGTCTATAGCTTCCCTGAGCGTCATTTTGTCCTCAAGTCCCTCCGCCTTGAGGGGCAGGTTCCTGAGGCTCCCGAGGTGGATGCCCTTTCTCACGACGATGCCTTTGAGGCTCTCGGGCGCGTTATCATCGTAGAGCTTAACGACCTCGTAGAGGCTCTTCCCTATCTTGTTGGAATCAACATCGTATGAACCGACGATTTCAACGTCCTCAACCTTTATGGGGAGCTCGTTGGCGAGGGGAACTCCGTAGTAGCCGAGCTCACCTTTTTTTATCTTCTCAAGGCCGCTCGCAAAGATGCTGGCGACGTAGCCCTGTCCGAGTATGACAACCTTCACCATATTCATCACCTGTCTTCAACTATTTTACATTTATTAAATAGTTTTCGGTGCAATAATATTTTGCACCTGATAAGCTTTTTGGTCCGTGAATCATATATAACACTTTCGGTGATATACTTTATGTCAGGTCGCCGCAGGCGCACCTGTACTCGTGGGCCACATCCAGAATCTCCTCGAAGCCTTCCCCATTCCGAGCCGAGATAAAAAGGACGCGAACGGGGGCGGAAACCTCCGGAAGGAATGAGCAGAGTCTGTATGCGGTGTATGCTCCCATGGGGGGCTCAAACTTCAGACGGGCCGTTAGGTAGTTCATATCCTCGAGAAAACGCCGGTAGTGCTCGATGTCCCCCACGGTGTCCAGCTTGTTGAGGACGGGAACTGTGGTGGCCCCGAGGCGCATCTCCATCATGAGCGCGAAAAAGCGGACGAAGCAGAAGTCCTGAGGCCTTTTGAGTATCTCGGGCGAGAATAAGTAGAACACGAGGGGTTCGTGGAGGTTTCCCACGAGCTCAACACCAAATTCGTGGAAGAGGAAGCTCTCCATCTGGCCGGGTGTGTCAACGAGCACGTAGTCCCTCTCTCCTTCGAGCTCTCCTATTTTTCCGGCAAGCTCCGAAACCCGCGGGCGGAGGCGCTCGTAGCTCTCCACTATCGCACCGTTTGGCCCGTAACCCTCTTTCATAAGGTCCTCCACAGTTATAAACTCCCTGACATCTATATCGGCCCGGTACGGGAGCCTCTTAACCCCCGTGTCCAGGTTAACGTATCCCACGGTGTAACCTTCTCCTTCGAGGTAGCGCCCGAAAGCTGCGGTGGTCGTTGTCTTACCACTCCCTGCGGTTCCGGTGAAGAATATCGCCATGTTCCCCCCACACCACTCTACACAGGGCCGCTTATGAACTTTTCCGCAGTGGGCCGTGGTTCCAATAGCGCACCCCCTGGAGAAACACGGTGCGTTCCCGGCTCAAAAATGGGGAACCCGTGGTGGGAATGGTAACGTATTGGTTTACGAGAATACAGCGTTTATCGTGCCCGCTCTTCGGCCCGGGTGCTCCCTTTTCCAGCGGCTTGTGGGATATTTTTGAACATTTTAAGAACCAACCAAAAGCCTATATACTTTGGGGGCATTATATTAATCATAAATGTGTAACGCGTGAGGGGCCCCTGTCCTTTTTTATTCTGTGGCTGTTCGAATGCCACGGCTGGGGACTCTTCTTGCGTTGGGGGTGTAGCTATGCGAAAGGCTACTATTATGCTGGTGTACCTTCTTCTGGCCTCGTACCTAAACGTGGGTTTTGTTGGGTTTGCACCCGTGAGTGCGGGGGGAAACGTTGTTTTTTCCGACGACTTCAACGATAACAGCCTCGATACCTCCAAGTGGACGGAGGATGTCGTTGGGGGCGGGAACTCTTACACCGAGGCCAACGGTGAGGCGGAGTTCGTCGTCTTTGGCCACTATGGGTGGGACTCCGGGCACGCCCTTCTGAGGAGCAGGAGCATACATCTGAACAACTGGAGCTCGATAACCCTCTCCGGAAGGTGGAAGTTTACCGACCCGGGAACGGCCGAGATGCTCGTGAGGGTAGAGGATTTAAACTCCAGCAACTTCGTGGGGGTTCACTACGTAAGCTGGCCGAGCGAGCAGGTCTCCTACCGCTACTACAGCAACAGCGTCACCGAAGACAGAACTATACCTAGGGACTACGTTCCCTTTAAGGTGGTCATCTACAAAGACCGCTTCGAGTACTGGGAGGGTGGAGCGCTCGTTAAGACGATTTACACAACGAGTATGGCCAGTGTAACGGACTTCCAGGTCGTTATCGGCGGCTGGGACTACTCGGCCTATTACTCTCACATGTACTTCGACGACATAGCGGTCGAGTACACCCCGGGAACTCCACCGGAGAACCCGCTGAGCATCACGATAGTCTCCCCTGAGGAGGGAATTTACAACACGACCACGATAGACCTCAACGTCACCGCAAACAAGCCAGTTGACGAGTGGCACTACTCCCTGAACGGGGGGAAGAACGTCACGTTCACACCGAACACCACCATAACCGCCCAGGAAGGCGACAACTCCCTTAAAGTCTACGCCTTAGCGGGCGATGAGAGTGCCATGGCTCAGGTGAGCTTCTACGTGAACCTCACGAAAGACACGACGCCGCCGGGAACCGTGAAGAACCTGACGCACGAGGTCGGGAGCGACTACATCCTCTGGACGTGGGAGAATCCGGACGACAAGGACTTCGACGAGGCCCTCGTTTACATCGATGGAACGTTCGAGGGCGGAACCGCCAACGGCGAGTGGCTCCTCGACGGCCTTTCCCCTGGGGAGACCCATACCATAGGCATCCTCACGAACGATACCTCCGGGAACGTGAACACGACGTGGGTGAACGACACGGCAACCACCCTCGTCCCCTCGGAGACCGTCTACGTCAAAGAGAGCGGCTGGTGGTACGAGGGAGGGGCATTTAACCCGAGCGAGACCCCGCTCGGGGATGGCATTGACGCCTGCGTTCCCGGCGGGACCGTCGTCGTCCTCCCCGGAACCTACGGCGAGAGTGTTGAGGTGTATACACCCCTCACGATTGAGGGACATGGAGCGGTAATCACGGGCGACGGCTCCGAGTGGGACATTGGGATGAAGCCCGTCGTTTACGTGGGCTCGGACAACGTGACGGTGAGGGACTTAACGGTCGTCACGTCTATATCAAATATAGGAATATGGCTCGACGGTGTCTGGAACTCAATCGTTGAGGGGAGCAACATAACCGTAACCGAGCCCGGTGAGGACGTGCGCTATGGGATTTATCTAAGCTACGGCGGGGGCAACACGGTTAGAAACAACAAGGTCAGCGTCTCCGGCTTCCAGGGGGTCGGGATTTACGTCTACGAGGAAGAGGGGAGAAGCGACGTTTACAACAACACCGTAACCATTACCGGAGACAGCGCGGATGGGATACTCGTCTTCTACACCTCCGCAGACGTTCACGGCAATTCAGTTCAGATTTCGGGGGTCGGAGGAACCCCCGGCTACGCGCTCTACCTTTACGGTGCAGGCGACTCCAGCGTTGACGACAACGACGTTGTCACTTCATTGAACGAGGCGAACGCATGGGCTATAGGCGTTATTGGGGAGTTCAGCGGTACGCTCAGTGGAAACACTGTAAACGACCTCCCCGTGGATATTGTATGCCCCGGGGACTGCATGATCAGGAGCATAGAAGAAAGCGAGAGACCGACCCCGCCCGAGGGCTACTCCGACATAGACGAGTTCCTTGAGGCGAGCGCGGATTCCTGGCTCTACCTCACCTTCCACTACGGTGATTCCGCCCTCGAAGGCCTCAACGAGGATTCTCTTGGGATATGGCGCTTCAGCGAGGGCTGGACGCTCGACGGGGTCAGCGACCAGAGCCTCGACACGGCAGGGAACACCGTGGGGGCGAACCTAACGCAGTTCAGCATCTTTGCCCCTCTGGCACGGTTTCAGATGGACACGACACCGCCGGTTCTCACATTCGTCCCGCCAACGCCAGCCAACGGCTCCCTCCTCGGGAATCCAGCCGTGACAATCAACGTTACGGCCAGCGAGAACCTCACCTCGGCCCTTCTCGAGTTCGACGGGGTAAACCATACGATGGGCGGGAGCGGGAGGGAGTGGAGCTACACGCTGAGCGTTCCCGATGGTCCACACTCCTTTAGGGTTTACGGGCAGGACTTAGCCGGGAACAACGGGACGAGCGAGGAGAGGAGCTTTGAGGTCGATACTAAGGCACCAACCTACTCGAACGCCGGACAGGACAGAGAGGGCATTCCTCCCGGTGGAACCGTCAATATACATGCCCTCTGGAGCGACCCGCACCTCAGCGAGGCAGTCCTGTACACCAACATCACAGGCTCGTGGGACGCCTTTGATGAGGTCTTCTTTGAGGGAACCTATGGATGGAGCAACTTCTCGATAAGCATGGACGAGCCGGGTTCCTACTGCTGGTACATAAAGGGCATTGACGAACTTGAGCACTCGAACGAGACGCCGGTTTACTGCTTCGAGGTCTACTCCCCGCCGGAGATAGTATCCTATTCGCCAGAGAGCCCAGTGGAAAGCTACGTTGGGGAGCCCGTCACCTTCACGGTGACGGCCAACCAGGTCGTGAACGTTACCTGGTACGTCGGTGAGGGCGAGGTTAAGCGCGAGGAGAACGTCGAAACATCGAGCTACACCAACTCCACGGCAGGGGAAGGCGAATACAGCGTCTACGCCGTTGTGGAGAACGCAAATGGGAGTGACAGCGTCTCGTGGGTCTGGTACGTCTATCCAAGGCCGGGAGTTGTTATCTCTTTCGTTGACCCGACCCCCAAAGAGGGCGCGATGCTGAGCGTGAGGAGCGTTACGATAAACGTCACGTCTTCGGTGGACCTCGACAACGCCACCCTCGAGTGGAACGGCGTAAACGAGAGCATGAGCGGTTCTGGAATGAGCTGGTGGCTGAACAAGGGGAACCTGTCGGACGGGAGTTATATCTTCAGGGTCTACGGTTCGGCTGACGGGATAGTTAACTGGACAGAGGAGAGGAGGATTGAGGTTGACGCAACGCCACCGGAGCTTTTGGAGAGCGGACAGAGCGCAGACCTTCTTAGGATTGGGGAGAACATTGCCCTTTTCGCAGAGTGGAGCGATCCCCATCTCGATACTGTGGTACTGTGGAGCAACACCACCCCTGGCGACGGGGGCTTTGTGTGGGACTCAAGGCCACTTGAGGTCGTCGATGGCTGGAGCAACTGGACGGTGAGCATCACCGAGGACATGGCGGGAAAAACCTTCTGCTGGCACATGGTCGCGAACGACACCTTCGGCAACGAGGAGCAGAGTGACGAGCTGTGCTTCTCCGTTGAGGAAAGATTGGAGATAACCTCTTTCTCTCCTGAAGCCGAAGAGGTCACCTATCCTCCCAGCGGGAGCGCTGCTTTCTCCATAGAGCTTAACCAGATAGCCAACGTCACGTGGTCCATCAACGGAACGGAAGTCCTGAGCGGGGAGGGGGATTCTTCAACATACACTAACTCGACGCTCCTAGTTGGCCTCTGGAACGTGAGCGTCACTGCCAGCAACGAGAACGGGGAGGTCTCTCACTGGTGGCTCATGCGCGTTGAGGAAGCCGACACGACTCCACCGGCGCTCTGGTTCGTGAAGCCGACGCCTTCCAATGGAAGCTTCATAAACAGTGGGGAGGTAACCTTCAGGCTCCTCTCGAACGAGAGCCTTTCATCGGCGGTTCTGGTGCTCGATGGGGATAACCATCCAATGACCGGCGGAGGAACAGAGTGGACGCTTGAGCTCAGCCTGCCGAAGGGGGTTCACATATTCCACGCCGAGGCCGTTGACATGTCCGGAAACGCCAACGAGACGGAAGAGAGGAGCTTTACCGTTGACCTCACACCACCGTCCCTTTCCTTCGTTCCACCAACTCCTGAAAACGGCTCACTCCTCGGAGCGCACGTCTACAAGTTCGCTGTGAACGCGAGCGAGAACCTCACCTCCGCGGTGCTCGAGCTGGACGGTGTGAACGTCACCCTCTTCGGCTCAGGGATGCATTGGGAGTCCGGGTGGATGTATACCCTCAATGATGGCTCCCACCGGTTCAGGGTTTACGGAACGGACCGTGCAGGGAATCTCGGCATCAGCGAGCTCTGCGTTTTTGAGGTGGACACCACCATGCCGAGTGTGAATCAGGATCTTGTGAACCTCACGGTCACATCCTCCATGGGGGATGTAATCCACGCAAAGGCGGAGAGGAAGAGCGCAGCGGGGGTAATTCTCAACGTGACCGATGCACATCCGGGCATCTACACCGTCGATTTCAATCCCGATGCCAACACGCCCCAGGAAGGGTGGTACCGGCTGGAGACGGGCTCATACGAGAGTGGGGAGCCCTTCTTCATTCCCTTCAACACGAGCGAAGAGGAATACGTGGTGTACCACATCCACGTCGCCGACGCCGCGGGGAACATAGGTTACGAGAAGTACATCTACCTTACCGTTGAGGACACGACGCCGCCTGGGGGCATGGGGTACTTTGACCTCAGCACGTACGTCGGCGGTGCGATTGTGAGCTGGATCAATCCGAACGATGAGGACTTTGACCACACGGAGCTGTGGGTGAACGAGAGCCTTGTGGGCAACTTCACCGGCGAGCCCGGAAGTAGTATGGAGCAGGCGGTTTCCCTCACGCCCGGCGGCACGTACAACATCTCCGTGGTGCCAGTTGACAGGTACGGCAACAGGGGAGTTCCGATGTGGAGGGTCGTCACCATCCCCTACCCGGACCTGGGCAAGGCCTCCTACGTCCCGCCGACACCGGAGAACGGGAGTGAACTATCCTCCAACATCACATATGTCACGGTGAAAGTGTCATCCGACGAGAGGATGGCCGCGTGCACGATGGTATGGGACGGAGCGAGCTATGGAATCCCCGCCACGACGGAATGGGTTACGTACATTGACGAGAGGGGAAAGATGCACTCGAAGCTCGTCTACACCTGCGTGAAAAGCTTCTCCGGCCATCTCAACGGAGAGCACTACTTCTACGCCCTCGTTTACGACGGCTACGGGAACAGCAGAACCCTTGAGGTTCGCCACATAAACGTTCAGTGGCCGTGCTTCGAGGACTGCCGTCTGGAGGTAACGTCTCCTGGAGATGGGAGCAACGTCATGAGCCTGCTCGTTCCCATTAACTTCACAATGGTGGGAAACGCCCTGCCGGAGGGTTATACCCTAACAATAGAGGGGCTCGAGTACAAAGAGAACTTCCTCCCCAACATCAGCTACACGTGGGTGGGGGATGAACTGAAGGTCAACGGAAGCTACGTCTTCGATATGAGGCCCCTCATCGAAAAGCTTGGAAAGCTCCTTGAGTCCGGGGAGCCCCTGGGACTCACCATAACAGCGGAGGGAAGGTGCGGAGGGAAGGTAACGGGAGAAACCGCCTTCACCCTCTGTAAGGGCAATAGGCCGCCGGAGATGAAGGTGGACCTCCACACCCACTACAGACCGGGTGAAAGCGTCGTTCCGGGGATAAAGGTTGAGGACCCGGACGGAAACCTCGAAGGCCTCTACATCTCCATAAACGGAGGGCCCTACGTTAGCTACACCGCGGGAACGGACATATCGGAAAATCTGACGCGGTACGCAACGAACGCGGTGGCGATAAAGGCCGCCGACCTCTGTGGGGCAGAGACCGTCGAAACACTCAAGGTCGAGGTTTCCGGGCCTCCAGTCCGGGGTGACTGGGTGGTGAACGAGAGCCAGGCCTGCTACGGCAGGGAGTACACCGTGAACGGGAGCATTTTGATAACGGAAAACGGCTCGCTCACGCTGAGGAACTGCAAAGCTCACGTCCTCGGTAAGGGGATGGATGTCAACGGCACCTTCCGCGTCCTCGGGGGCTCGCTAGTGGACGGCCCCTCCCTGAGCCTGACCGGAAGGGGAGGGACGCTCGACGTCGAGTATTCCACACTCAGGGGCTTCGAGAATGGCGAGTTTACTGGAACCGTCTCCGCCCTCAATTCTCACCTCATCGGTAACTTCGCCTTCCCCTTTTCGGAGGTTATCCTTGATGGGAGCGAGATTGAGGGAGGGGCAACCGTCAGCGGGAGCTTAACCGTGAAGGACAGCACCTTCCACAGTGGAGCGGGGCTCAGATACCTCAGGAACGGCCTCCCCGGAGAGAACCTGAGCGTGGTCAACAGCACCTTCGTTGATGGCGATAGGGGAATCGAGGTCGTAGGGGACCTCTCCGACTGGCACTGGACCCTTAGGGACTTGGAGATAGAGAACAACCGGGGCTGCGGCCTCCACTTTGAGGACCCGAGCTACTCCTACGCCACCCAGACGGTAAAGGGGGCCGTGGTAAGGAACAACGGGAAGGGGGTCTGCATCAAGAACGCCCGGCTGAGGTTTGAGAACTCGGTTGTGGAGTCAAACGATGAGGCAAACTTCGACCTCGACCTCGGAACGAACTGGCTCTACGTGGTGGGTTCAAACGTAACCGGGAGCAGGTATGCCTTCCTCGCCAGGAACACGGGCGGTATAGAGATGTGGGACACCAACGTGAGCGGAAGCGTCTCCCCGTATCCGGGCTATTTCATCGTCCACGTGAGCGGTGGCAAGAAGGCGGGCTTTAAGAACGGGGACGCGGGCAATTTCTACGCCTACGTTGACGGCGAACTCCTCGTCAAGAGCTACCACCTCCAGGACGGCAAGATTACCGTTCACCCGGGAGGAACCCTCCGCGTCGAGGACACCGACGGGATTCCGGCAACGAACCCGCTCGACAGGGATGCGAGCGTGCTCAGGAAGATGACGGTAAAGGGAGAAGCAGGGAGCGAGGAATCAACGCTAATCCTTCTGAATTCGAAGCTCGAAGACACCACCGTTGAGAGCTACTCGAAGGAGGTTCTCGTCAGGGGCTGCCACATTGAGGGAGGAAGCCTTGCCTTCAACACGAACTTCTTCTGGAACCCGGAGGATACTGAAACGCTGAGTGAGGTCATTGGGGAGGACTCGGAGTGGTTCTACTCCACCTCGATGCCGGCTGAGGACTGGGTCTACACGACCTCCACAGCGGGGATGGAAGCGAGCGATGAGCCCTTCTACGCGGATTCCTACAGCTCCCACTTTACCGGCGGAACCGAGGTGGGGGAGTTCACCGACCTCTACCTCAAGAAGGTCGTTACGCTCGATACGCTCCCTGCCCAGGCCTGGCTGAACTACTACGCGATAAGCGGCGTGGAGGTATACATCAACGGCAGGAAGGTCGTTGATGAGCTCGACCACAGGGCCCAGCTCTCCTACGCCTACGGCTGGGGAGGGGCGATTATAACAGCGCACCCGCTCATGGACGTCATTGACGTGGGCGGCTACCTCAGGCGCGGCGAGAACGTGATAGCGGTGCACGTGAGGAGCCCGGACAGTTACCCATACCTCCAGCTCGGTGCCTTCAAGGCGACGCTCCACGTGGTCGAGGGGATGGCCGGATTAACTGACAGCGTGGTGAAGGCCCCCGTCACGGGAGTGGCGGCGAGGCTCATCGTGGCGAGAGACGAGGTGGACTCGAACATCACGCTGAGCTACTACTCCAGAGTTAGGATAAGCGATTCAACGCTCCGCGGGGGCATCGGTGCAGAGGGCAGTCTCGAGCTCCTCCGGAGCGAGTTAATAGGAAGCGGAAGAGGCAGAGGAATAAATGCGGGGCAGGTGTTTAACGTACTCGTCAACGAGAGCACCGTGAGGGGCTTCTCCCAAGGAATCTACGCGCATCCCGGAAGAAGGGGAACCTCGACCCTCGGTATCTACTCGAGCAGAATAAGCGGGAACGGCGTTGGAGTCTATGCTCGCGGTATCAACATGACGGTGAGGAGCAGCTACATCATGCACAACGGCGAAGGAATTGATCTCAGCTACGTCGGGGGGAGGGTAAAGGACAGCCTGATCTCCGACAACGGTGTTGGAATACTCGTCCATCCCTACGTCGGTGGGGGGCTCCTCGTTGATCACGATACCGTGGTGGGCAACGACGTGGGTCTCTCGGTGAAGGACGGAAACGGCGAGAGCGTCGTGGTAACGAACAGCATCATCCAGAACAACGACCTCGGCCTCCTCGTTAACGGCAGCGCGTCAATAATAACTATGAACAACTCCATCGTCAACACCCGTGGGGTTCACATCGTCAGGAACTCTGCTTACACAGTATTGAAGAGGACGGACTGGGGCGGCCACGAGCCCCTTCTCGTCAAGAACTACACCGGCGGAACCATGTACACCGCAGACGGCGAGGAGAGCGAGAACTACGACATTCTCGTCGATGAAGGAACGCTAACCCTCGTCGACACGGTTGAGACCGGAAGCGGCTGGGGCTCAAGTCTCCTCGGCGCTTTCCTCTCCGTCTACCCGATGGACGGGGACGAGGTTAAGGGCGTCGTAACCCTCGCGGGGAGCGCCAGCTCGAGGAGCGGAATAGCCAAGGTGAACTACACCCTCGTGTGGAACGGCACGGAGGAGCTGATAGAGGAAGCGACGCCGAACTCCTACGAATACCACGATTACGTCACCTTCGATTCCCTCGCGAGGAACCTCACTGGGCTTGGTTACCTCAAGTTCACGGCAAAAGCCTCGGATGGAACGAGCGTGAGCGCGGTTAGGAGGGTGTACTTCGGGAACGCCCACATAGATATAGTCTCGGTCTTCGTAAACCATCCGAGGGCCGTCTACGCCTACCGCCGCTACCACGAGGGGGACAGAGATACCAGCATGCCCTACGACGAGCGCTTTGCCAACGTCACGGTTACCCTCCGCAACACCGGGAGCCTCATGGGGGTTGCTAAGGTCGAGCTCGTCCTTCCGGAGTACATAGAGCGCCACACCGGCAGGGTGAACCTCTTGGTTGCCGTTCCGGGGGGAATGAGCGGCGAGTTCCACGCGCTGATTCCGATAACTGCCTATGACCCGATAACGCTGAAATGGGACCCGCTACCGGATGAACTGCCCTCAGATCACGGGATACCGATGGAGGTTAGGCTCTACGACCTGGACGGCATCGTGAGGGACGAGGTCTCCAGGGAAATAGGCTTCGACCTCGGCCCGGTGTTCAGGATAGAGTCCTACTCGGCCTATCCCTACACACGCCAGTGGTGCCAGAACGAGCCGGACAAGTGCCACGTGAAGGAGTTCTCGGACGGAACGACGTACACCTACGACGGCGACGGGGACGGCGACCTCGAGGCGGCGGAGAGCCACCACTTCGACCTCGACATAAGGAACGTCGGAGACATGACTGCATACATAAAGCTGGTGAATGTGAGAGACCAGATACCCGAGCGTGATCCAAACGCCCACTACAAGTTCCTCAGGATGATGTCCGTACCCATAGAGGAGGAGAGCAGCGTCTACACCCTCGACGTTGAGTCAGCGAACTTAACAGGCCTCGCTCCCCCCGGGAAGCTGAAGTGGATATACGGGGCATGGATGCCCTGGTGGCACGACGATCCGCCGAAGTGGATACCTCCCGTCAACTTCTCCGGGGACTACATGACCTCAGTGGCCGTCAACTACGTCCCCTACGAGAACGGCCAGCCCTCAGACTGGGTCTACACAACCTATTCAATAAACTACGAGAAGACCCCCGTTAAGGCGCTCAACAAGACCTTCGTACCCTTCAGCGAGTCCCTCGGACCGGTCCAGATAGACGTGCTCGGCATCAACGGGAACAAGACATACATGAGGCTCAGGAACACGGACGAGAACATCTACTACAGCTACTACGTCGAGGGAGCCTACGACATGAACCCAGAAGGCTACGTGTGGTACCACGTCATACCGCCCGGCTTCGAGTTCAAGGCGATAGCGGATCAGAGCAAGGAACCGGGAACGGTCATTCCGCACTACAGGGTTAATGCAGGCGTTGACTACTCCCTCCTGTTCAACGAGCTCCAGCTCGCGGCCATAGCCACCGAGGGGGCCCTCAAGGTCTACGACATAGACGTTCCCGTCGAGACCATAGTGATGGCCATAGCCAAGTCGGGGCTGAAGATAGGGAACATCGTCGAGAACATAGACTTCCCCAATAACCAGACGATAGAGGAGTACTCGCAGAGCAGCTCGGCCGTCCAGGTAAACGCGATGCTCTCAGCAGACAACACCACCATCGTCCCCCTGACGCTGAACGACTTCGTGCGCTGGGAGGACGACTATGGCATGGATCAGGGCTACTACTACAACCTCACCCACCTCTCGGAGATCCCGCTAGATGCGAAGGTTAACGTGCTGACGACCCTCGCCAAGGCCATAGTCACGGACGAGGAGCTACAGACGGTCTTCATAGAGACGGTGCTCGAGGTTGTGGATAATGACGTCCTCAACGAGGTTTACAAGAACGTGCAGGAGATGAAGGAGCCTCCAGATCCCGGGGACGAGGTGGAGGAGAACCTCAACGACATGAAGGATGATATAAACGCGATGCTCGTGGAGTACCTCAAGGAGGAGATAAAGAAGCAGAAGTCCTTCCAGGAGCTTGATCCCAAGGAGCAGAAAAAGGCCCTCAAAAAGAGCGGAAAGAGCATCGCCGCCGCGATAGAAACCTTTGAGAAGATGGGCGAATGGGCCTTCTACAACATCTACGCCGTGATGACGAAGCCCTCCCCGATGCAGATACAGGTTCTAGACCCGCCGGCCAACTACACGGTCGAGGCGGAGAAGATGGACAGGGTAGTTCTCCTCGGCGGTGAGGCTGGAAACCTCGACGGCTGGGGCAATGTGAGCCTCACCTTCGGGAACCCGGACGTTTACCGCGCTGAGTACATAGTGCCGACTCTAGCCACCAAGGTCGGCCCGCTCTTCAACGGCACCCTTGAGAGCATGAGGGTAGAGGTAGACGGGAGGAGAGAGGGCCAGATGCTTGGAGAGGTCAGGATGGAGATAAGGCCTGACGCCCGGAACGCCTCGGTGGTCTTCGCCCTATTCAGGAACGATGCCTTCGCGAAGGCCTTCGCCGGTGCATACATGACGAGGATTGAGTCCTTCAACGTGAGCATAGAGAACAACACCCTCTTCCTCAGCGCGGAGGGCGAGCTGGCTTCGCTTCCGGAGGACAAGGAAGTGCACATAACCCTGAACGTCGGGAGGATTCTCACCAACGCCACCATCGTAAGGAAGGGCCACTATAGGGTCGTTGAGCTGAAGCCGGCCTTTGGAATAGACCCCTCGAAGGTAGAGACCTCCTTCGGCGGGAACGCCACCCTCTCGGAGGGCACTGCAGGGAACGGAACGATAATCGTTGCATCTCCTGGGAACGGAACGGTGGAGCCTCCTGAGATAGTGGTGAACCCGACCGAGCTCTACGCAGGCGGAACGGTTGGGATAGCGACCTCAGAGCCGTGCCTCGTGAACTGGACGCTCGGAGAGCTCACGGGAGAGGGAGCCCTCGTCACGACCGAGGGTCTCAAACCGGGCAACTACACGCTGAGCGTGACCTGCACCTACGGGAACCTCACCGAAAATAAGGAGTTCCCCATAGGGCTCCTCAAGAGGCCAACAGTTGAGAGAAAAGCTGACGGTGCCAGCATCTCCTCGGAGGGAAGCGAGTGGGTCAGGGTTATAACGGGCACTGACATCTACCGCATCTACTTCATCCCCAATGGGCCCATCAACGGCACCGTGGCGGTGTATCAGCTTCCGGGGAGGGCAGAGGCCCCGAAGGGATACGCCTACGTGACCTACGCCCTCTTCAACGTTACCCACCCTGAGAGCTGGTCTCTGAGGAACGTCACGCTCCGCTTCCGTGTCTCCAAGGAGTGGATGAGCGAGAACAACGTGAGCGCCGATGGGGTTCTCCTCCTCCGCTGGGAAGGTAAATGGGTTGAGTACCGGCCGAAGTTTGAGTACGAGGATCTCAGGTACGCCTACTACAGAGTCAAGGTTCCGGGATTGTCTCTCTTCGCTGTGGCGGAGAAGGTTGGGGTTCCCACCCCGCCCTCGCCTGGAACCAACGAGACGACCGAAACGGAAACAACCACCACCCCCAGCCCAACGGAGACTCCGTCGAGCTCTCCATTGCCGCCAAGCACGGAGGGCGGGAGCAACCTGCCCTACTACGCGCTCGGGATAGCGGTGCTGATACTCATAGGACTCTACCTCTACCGGAGGCGGTGAGGTTTTTCTTTTCCCCTTTTTTGTGGGGTGCGGCAAAAGTCTAAATACCCTTAGGGCTACTCCAAACCATGAGCCCATGCAGAATCCTTCTGGTTACAGGAAAACTTGCGGAACCCCTCGTGCGGAAGTACGGTGAAGGCTGTGACGTCTTTGTAACTCCCGTCAGCGTTGCGGCATTTCTCACCCCCGAACTTATTGTGCAGTATTTGAAAAAGGCCGGGGTAAAGAGCGAGGATTATGACCTGATCCTCATTCCCGGATTGGTGAGGGGTTCGGCCCAGCTCATAGAGGACGAGCTCGGGATTCCCACCTTCAAAGGACCGAGGAACGCGATGGATTTACCGCGGGTCTTGAAGGCTTTTCGGGAAGGTTTCAAGCTCAGCAAGGACGTTCCTGCAGATAATCTCTTCTCCTTCGACGCACTCAAGAGGGTTGAGGACATCAGGAACAGGACGAGGAACAGGAACTACATTGAGGAGGCTCTGAAAAAGCCCTGGAACGTCCTCATCGGCAACCTGCCAGCTGGAAGGGACTTTCCTGCAAGGATTCTCGGCGAGGTCGTGGACGCTCCGAAGCTCGGGGTTGAGAAAACCGTTGAGAAGGCCATCTACTACCTCCGCGAGGGGGCGGATATAATCGACATCGGCATGGTGGCGGGTGAGACGAACCTCGACTTCGTGGAGGAAATCCCAGAGATACGCGAGCGGATTGGAGAGGCTGGCTTTGAAGCCCCTGTCAGCTTTGACTCCCTGAACGAGCGCGAGATTGGGGCCGGACTGAATTACGCCGACCTCTTCCTCAGCGTCGATGCTGGCAACCTTGAGGTCCTTGTAACGGAAAAGCCCGTCGTTTTAATCCCCACCAACCAGAAGGAGGGGTATTTCCCCACTAAGCCCGTTGAGAGAGTCGAGTTCCTTGAAACGCTCAAGGAGAGGGCCCTCGACCTTGGATACAAAACGATAATTCCAGACCTTATCCTTGAGCACGTTCCCCACCTGGCGCGTTCGATAACGGCCTTCCAGCTCTACCGCGAGAGAAATCCAGACGACGTCCTTCTTGCTGGAGTCGGGAACGTGGTGGAGCTTTACGATGCGGACAGCGTCGGTATGAACGCCCTCCTCGCCGGAATCGCGAAGGAGCTTTCAATAAACCTCCTCCTGACAACGGAGGTCAGCGCGAAGGCGAAGGGTTCGGTGAGAGAGTTGAGAAGGGCCGTTGACATGAACCTCTTTGATACTCCCAAAGACCTTGGCTTCGACCTGCTCCTCCTCAAGGAGAAAAGGAAGACCGAGTGGAGCTTCGAACCAGCCGGGGAGGTTGTTGAGGCGCGAGAAAGGCCCGTCGAGCTTGAGCCGCTCTATTTCCGCATCTGGCTGAAAGGCGGGAGGATATGGGTGAACGCCCACAGGGGAACTGAAGCGGTTCTCACGATAGTGGGCGATGATCCAAATGCGATAATTGACACAATTATTGAACGCTTCAAGATAAGCCCCAGGCACGCTTTCTACCTCGGCAGGGAGCTTGAGAGAGCCTACACGGCCCTAAAGCTGAGGAGGGGCTACGTTCAGGAGATTGAGCTCTTCGGGGAGTTCTACTGGGGCGGGAGATAGGTTTTTACCTCCTCGAAGTCTCTCAAATCCCAGACCAAAAAGCCTTCTTTTCTGAGATTTTCTTTCTCTTCAAGCCTTTTGGCAATCAACCCGTATTCTTTCTCCCATTCGCCTAGTCCGACAAGTTCCGATTTTCTCCCCAAGTCCTTCAGAATTCCCCTCGCCTCCCTCTCGCTTAAGTTCTTCCACTTGACCTCGACGAAGAGCGCCTTCCTCTCGCGCTCGTTCAGAGCTACTAAATCAATCTCCTCGCCCTTACGCCACCACTTTCCAATCTTGGTGAACCTGAAGGGAAGCTTTTCGGCCTTGTTCACCTCCCTGAGGAAGTCCGCGCTGGCCTTTTCAAAGACGAAGCCGAGATAGTGGTTGTACTCCTCCTCAAAGTTCTCAATGTAGCCAAAGTCGAGGAGCTGAGAACGGTTGGGGTAAACGAAGCGGAACCAGAAGTTGAAGTAGAGGTCGCTTAGGTAGTAGCGCGCGTTCCTATTCCTTTCTGGCTCGCCCACAGGATGCCTCTCTTCGACTATGTGGAGAGTCTGCAGGTTGCTGAGGTACTTTGAGACGGTTGAGCCCGGAAGCCCCGTGAAGCTCACTATCTCCCCGAACTTCGTCTTTCCAAAGGCTATGGCCTTAAGTATCGCAAAGTACCTCGCAGGTTCCCTCAGTTCGCTCCTGAGGAGGAACTCGGCCTCGTCGAAGAGCGGCTTGTTGGGCTGGAAGACCTCTTCGAGGCTCTCCCCAGCATTCAGCCTGAACTGGACTTCCCTGATGTAGGCGGGAATACCGTCGGTTATTCCGTATATCCTCACGAGCTCCTCCCAGCTTTTCTCCGGGAAGAACTCCTTCAGGTGGAGAAAGCTCAGGGGCTTAAGCATTATGGAGAGCGTCCTCCTGCCGTAGAGGGGGCTTTTGTAGCCGAGGACGTGGCTCTCCATCACGCTGATGGCCGAACCCGTCAGGACGAGCTTGAGCTTATCGGCAGAATCCCAGATCTTCTGGAACTTCGAAACCAGCCCCCTGTTGGCCTTCAAAAGGTTCGGAAACTCGTCTATTATCACGACAACTCCAGAACCGTCGAGGAGCTCGAAAAGCTCCTCCCATGAGAGCTCGGCCCTCTCAACAAGCGGGTTTCCGAGGACCTTTGCGACTAAGCTCTTGAACGTCCTGAGGTTCTCGCTCTCGAGGGTCTCCTCCGCGAAGAAGTAGATGTGGGGAACGTTTTCCACCGACTTCTTAACGAGTGCGGTCTTTCCAACCCTTCTCCTCCCGTAAACTATTATCATCTCTTTCCGGCTGCTCTCATAGGCCCCTCTGAGGGCTTTCAGCTCTCCAACTCTATCAACAAATTGTTCACTCATGATTATCATAATCTAGTGTGAACTATTTAAGCCTTTCCCTGCGGGGCCTCTCACCGGGCCACCTCCAGCATGTCCCTCAAATCCCACACCAGGTCCAGCCCTGTTCAACCTCAAGAGGAACTCCTTGGCAACTCCTTTAAAGACTCCCCCGCGCGGATCGAGACCAAAATGGGCGAAATACCTGTGATTAAAATGCTAAATATCAATGCCCCAATTCCCGCTTTTTCTTCTGATCACTTGCCATCGGGTCTAACCAAACGTCTGAACGATGTAGACGCAGTTTTCGAGCGTCATGTTCTCGTAGGTGCACGTGGGGGCGTAGGCCACCCCAACCCCCGTCAGGGCGAACTCCCTGCGGAGAATGTTCTCCCTGTGGCCCGGGGAGTTCATCCATCCAGCTATCGCCTCCTCCACGATTGCCGACTCCTCTGGCGGGCCCGCGTAGAGGAACAGGTTCTCTCCTCCCCACACTATGGTCTCGCTCTTTCCGTCCGAAACGCTCCTTGGAGTGTAGCCCACCTTGGCGAAGCGGTCGCGGAAGGTTTCGCCCTCGGGGCTCTCGTGGGAGAAGTAGTTCCTCCTTGCCATGTCCTCCGCGTGCATCTGCGCTGCCTCGGTCAGGCGCTCGTCCCATGAGAGAGGAGGCAGTCCGTGGGATTCTCTAACCTCGTTGACCCTCTCAAATATCTCGCTTCCTATTCCCTTAAGGTCGAGAACAGTGGAATCCTGCTCAACCATCCCCCTACTTTCCCTCTCGGAAACGCAGCCGGTCGCCATGACAAGGAGGATGAGGAGTACAATAACTTTCGGTGCTTTCATATGTACCACCTCGTTGGGAAAGCTTTTAAACCCTTCACTCACTCTCACCAATAGGTGATGCCCTTGAAATTCAGGGGAAAGACTTTTGGAAATACGGCGAGAATTGAGTTTGAGATACTGACCCTTGGCGAGATTAAAATTGAAGACCTCCGTGATTTTGACGTTGATACCATAAAGGTCGAGATTAAGCCCACGTCATCCGGACTGAAGCTCATAGGGATATGGGAAGGCGAGATTGAGAAGGCCGGCGAGGGAATAATGCGCGCCCTCGAGGAGTCCCACAAGCTGAGGGAGAGGATAATAAACAGGATGCGCTCCCGCGTGGAGAAGCTGAGGGGGATACTCCACAGCCTTGGTTTCAGGGAGGAGGTCGTGGACTACGGCAGCTACCTGAAGTTCTCGAAAAAGGTCGGCAAGTACGAGCTCGTTGTTATGGTCTCCACAAGGACGAGCGGGGTCAGGATGGAGATATACGGCGGCGAGAAGAAGGTCATAACGCCCGAGATAGAGACGCTCTTCGAGGAGGTTGACGTCGAGGAGCTCGAGACCTACGAGTTTGAGGAGGAGCCCCAGGAGAGGCTCGTTATAAACATTGAGATTCCAGAGGACGACGAGAAGCCGGAGAACAAAATTGTGGAGGCAATAAAGATAATAGAGAACCTCCTGATGGTCTGATCACTTGTATTTGCTCTCCAGCTGCATCTTCTTCAATTTTGCGGTTATGCCTTTATCCACGAGGGCGTCCTCTTCCAGTATCTTACCGTCCTTGACGTCAATCTTGGCGTAGTAGAGCCTGTTGCCGGATGAGGCCTTTATTATGAGGTAGCCCCTGTCCCTGTAGTGAACCATCTTCTCTGTGTTCAGCTCCTTCTCGCCGTATTTACTCTTGACATGCTCATGGAAGAGGTTTTCAAGGGCCCGCTCCGTGTAGTAGATTTCCTTTTCCAAGAGTTTGCCGCTTCCCCTGTCGAGCTTCAGCGTCCCGAACTTCTCCTCCCCGAGGAACTCCACGACCCAGTGGCCCTCAAGGCGAGCCTCCTTAACCCTGGCCTCGATTCCCTCCCCCTTGAGGTACTCCTCAGCCTTCCTGGTGGCCACGTCCTCCCTGAGCACCCTGTCCTTCTCCTCTATAGCCTTCCCGTCCTTGCTCACCGCCACCTCCACAACGTACTCTGGATTACTGATTTTGAAGACAAACGAATCCTCCGTCTCCTCAACGGACTCCACGTTCCAGCCGCTGTACTTCTCGAGTACGAGGCTCTCGGCCTTCTCCCTGCTTATCTCGACCGTGTAGTCAATTATATCGAGGTTGGAGCCGTCCACCTTGACGGTTGTCTTTCCATCGGGGCTCTCGAGGGAGACCTCGAACACCCTGTGCTGGGTCAGCCTGAAGCTCCTCGCCTCGAGGTTTGCTATTGGGAAGTTCTTCTCTATGAGCTCCTTTGCGGCCCTGAAAACTTCACCCGGTCCGTGGAGCTCCCTGACCACTGCGTACCTGCCGTTATGCAGTTTTATGGAGAGGACGACGATTTTATCCTCGCCCTTCAGGAGTATGTCAGCTATGGCCTCCCCTTCCGTCTCGTCGAGGTTGATTATCTCTCCTCTGGGGTAGAGCTCCCTTATCAGGTTCTCCATGGCGGCCTTCTTCATCTTGATCTTCCTCGAGGTTATCTCGCCCGTGTACCTCGCGACCTCCATGATGAAGACGAAGCGCTCGGTTTCGCCCTTGACCACGAGCCGGTCCTTCTTCTCCTCCGGAGCCATCTTGAGAGGTTCTTCCCCAACCGCGGAGGCGCAGGCCTCCCTAACGTAGTCCAGGAGCTTTTCCCTATCGAGGGGCTCTATCGAAATCTCAATCGCCTTCCTCCGCAGGTCAACCGTCGCTGTTGCACTGTTGTTGAGGAGCTTCAGCCTCAGATGGGCCTCCACTGGAACGTAGACCATTTTCTTGTCCACTATCTCAACGTGGGACTGTGGAACCCCGAGCTCTCTCCCTATCCCGGACTTGGCTATGAGGGTTGCCTCACTGGGCTGGATTCCCTCCTTCACCTCGACCTCCGTCGCCTTGAGGATGGACGAGTCGTTGAGAACCGCCTTGGAGAGCGGAACCTTGAGCTCTGGATCCTCCTCCCCCTTCACAACGATGCTTCCGTCGCTGAACACAACGGCCCTGTTCCTCTCTGTCTCCTCCTCCACCTTCGCCGACCACGTGACTATGTACGCCGGAGTGAGGGAGACCGAGAGGTGCTCCACCTCTATGAGGGAGCGCCTTATGGAGTATTCGCTGGAGAGCTTCTTAATCACCGCCTCGATGGTCTTCTCGTGGTTGAAATCAAATAGCAGCGGTGAATCTAGCTTCATGATCCTGAATACGTCCCTCCTCTTCCGCTCCTCTTCCCTCTTTGACTCTATCTCCTTGAGGAGCTCCTTCGGCGGCTCTATGCCGTACTCGTTGAGCATCCCGGCCACGCGCTCCCCGCCCCACAGGATGATTCTACCCCTCTGCTCACGCTGGACAAGGAGCTTCGCGTCTTTGGTGAAGTCAACGTTGGTTACTATTATCCCCCTGTCAGCTTTAAACCTGTCCAGGTACTCAATAAACCGCTTAACATCATCCGAAGAAACGAGGGCACCGGTTTTTACGCTTATCAGGTACTTCTCAAAACCGCTTATAGGGTCGTCCCTCGTGGCAACGATATCAATTCCCTCAAGCTCCCTGTTGGCGACCTTCTCCGCCTCCCTGAACCCTGCCCGTTTCAGGAGTTCCAGTGCCTGCTCAACAAGATAATCGTGATCAACCCTACGAACAAGCTCCGGGGTCCACTTCATAACTCTCACCAGCCGTTGAGGATAAACCTATGCACTACTTGGTAATCATGATATAAATTTGTTTTGCAGGGAGTGTTTCTCCAAAAACTCCAAAATCGGCGTGGACGCGTTAGAAATTCCGCAACAGCGTTACGGGGATTAACGCGCATTTTTACCGTTATCACCGGGGGTGTATAAAATAAACTTTTAATTCATCATTTTTGATGCTCTCATGGTGATGGGATGCTGAAGCTCACCGATTTTGACTATCATGGAAAAACTGTTCTTTTCAGGGCCGACCTTAACTCCCCCATGGAAAACGGGCGCATAACCAGCGATGCCCGCTTTCGGGCAATTCTCCCCACGCTTGAGTACCTCCTTGAGCACGGCGCCAAGGTTGTGGTGGCAACCCATCAGGGGAGGCCCTACTCGGGCGATTTTTCGACGACGGAGGAGCACGCAAGGGTTCTCGGAGAGCTCATAGGCAGGGAAGTGGAGTACGTTGAGGACATATTCGGCAAGTACGCGAGGGAGAGGATAAGGGCGATGGAACCCGGAGAGGTGCTTATGCTCGAGAACCTCCGCTTTGCCTCAGAGGAGGTGAAGTACGTCCCCCTTGAGAAGTCGGAGCGCTCATTCCTTGTCAGAAAGCTGGCGGAGGTCATTGACCTCGTGGTAAACGACGCCTTCGCAACCGCCCACAGGTCGGCGGCTTCCCTGGTGGGTTTCGCGAGGGTGAAGCCTCTCATACCCGGCTTTTTGATGGGCAGGGAGATAGGGGCGCTCAAGAAAGCATACGAGAGTACCGAAAAACCGAGGGTCTACGTGCTCGGGGGGGCGAAGGTTGACGACTCCCTCAGGGTCGCGGAGAACGTGCTTAAAAGCGGAAGGGCGGACGTGATACTCACGGGCGGCCTCGTTGGCCATGTGTTCACGCTCGCCAAGGGCTACGACCTGGGCGATGCGAACATAGAGTTCCTCTCAAAGAGGGGACTCATAGAGCTCGTTGACCACGCCGAGAAGATTCTGGACGAGTTCTACCCCTACGTCAGAACTCCCGTGGATTTTGCCGTTGAACTGGATGGGGAAAGGGTGGAGGTTGACCTCCTCAGCGACGAGAAGGCCCTCTTTGACAGGTACCCAATCCTCGACATAGGCTCGAGGACGGTTGAGAAGTACGCGGAGATACTCGGTAATGCCAGCATAATAGTGGCGAACGGCCCCATGGGGGTCTTCGAGAGGGAGGAGTTCGCCCTTGGAACCATCGGCGTTTTCAGGGCCATCGGGGAGAGCAGGGCCTTCAGCATCGTCGGCGGTGGCCACAGCATCGCTGGAATCTACCTCTACGGCATCGAGGGGATAAGCCACATAAGCACGGGTGGAGGGGCGATGCTTGAGTTCTTTGCCGGAAAGGAGCTTCCGCTCCTCAGGGCCTTCGAGGTGAGTGCGGAGCACTTCGGAGGCAAAGCTTAAATCTCCTCACCCCTACCCCCTTCCATGTTCGTTATAGACGCAGCCATATTCATACAGGGGGTTGACGTCGAGGGGGTTACCACTCCCGGCGTCGTTGATGAGGTGAGGGACCCGGAATCCAGGCTTTTTCTGGAGAGCCTCATAAGCGCCGGCAAGGTTAAGGTGCTCCTCCCCTCCCGAGAAAGCATTGAAGCCGTTAAAAAGGCGGCGAAGGCAACGGGCGAGCTTGGGGAGCTGAGTGAGGTAGACGTTGAGGTTCTCGCGCTGGCCTACGAGCTCAAAGGGGTTCTCTTCACGGACGACTACAACCTCCAGAACATTGCCAGGACACTGGGAATAGAGTTCAAAACGCTCAAGAGGGGAATCTCGAGGGTTCTGAAGTGGCGCTACGTGTGTGTTGGCTGCGGCAGGAGGTTTGAGGAAGAACTCTCCGGTGGGACATGTCCCGACTGTGGAAGCCCGGTAAGGCTGCTTCCGAAGAAAAGGGGGAAAAAAAGACGGGCTCGGCGCTCATAGGGCTCATCATTACCCACGCTCAGGGATTACGCTCTCGTCATGGCCCGCTTGTTCACCGCATGTAGTAGGAGACGAGCTCCATAATCTCCGGCTTCCTCTCAACCCTCATCCTTAAGAACCTTCTCAGCTGGCTGTTCTCCGCTATGAGGCCAGATAATTCGATGGCGAGGAGCTTGTTGTCCTCGCTCACCCCGTAGGCCTTGAAGCGGAGGGATGCGTACTCCATCTCCAGCCTCCAGACCTTTTCCTCCAGCTCCCTTACCCTTCTCTCCAGCCCCTCGAGTTCGCCGGAGCTCTCCTTAAACTCGCCCGTAAGTGCCATCTCGACTATCCTCTCCACGGGAACGCCGTAGCGCTCGCTCAACAGGTTTATCTCGCTTACAAGCTCGTCATCGAGCTCGACCTCGACCTTTCCAAACCCCCTCTCCGGTTTTATGATGAGCTTCATGGACCTTCCTCCAGCAGTGCCTTCATAATCCCGGTGAACTCCTCCGCTATTTTGAGGGCTTCCTCGGCCTCCTCTCTTTCGGGTGTGTAAACCACATCGTACTGGTCCTCATGCCTGAGCTCGCGCATTCTATCGAGGAGTTCGACCCACTTCCCGTCGAGTTTCCCTGTTTTGACGTAGAGTTCCTCAAGGTAGCGCGCTATGCAGTAGTGACTCTTCTCCCTCCAGCCGTCCTTAAAGAGGAGGGCCCTGGCGGCGTGGAACATAGCCATGTAGGATGCTATCAGGGAGCTTCTGTAAGAGCCAAATTCGAGGGTCTTCCTTGCCTCGGAAAGCCACTCCTCAGCCCGCTTAATGCTTAACAGTCCTTTCTCCCTTGAGGGAACTACCCTTCGCAGCAGTCCCCTCTCCACGCAGGTCTGAAACCCTGTCAAGCGCCTCACCCCATACGAGCATTGAGCCGTAGACGAGCGAATAGTAGAAAACCGGGTCGTTCTCCCTCAGGTTCCTGAGCCTTCCCGGCGTCAGCACGAGGAGGTTTACCTCTCTCCCTACCACGGCTTCAATCTTGCGCTTCAGCGAAGCTGACTTTTGGATGCTCGGCCTCTCTGTGAGAACCCACACGTCAAGGTCGCTTTCTGGGGTGTTCTCCCCCCTGGCGAAGCTTCCATACACCCCAAGACCCAGCGTCCACCCCTCCCGTAACCCCTCGAGCTTCGGATATAGGTATGTAAAGTTCAGGAACCGTTTCAGCTCCCTCTTCTTGGGATTGTTTAGAATTCTAAACTTCCTTCCCCTCTTTTCCGCAATTCCATACTTTACGAGAAGAGAGAGGGTCTTTGATACCAGTCCCTTACTGACTCCCGTAGCTTTTGCCGTCTCCTCCACACCCACTAAGGGTTGCTCCAGTACGTGTCTGAGAATCTTGATCCTCTCTTCTGTGGACAGCAGCTCGTGCATGGTATTCACTTTCGTTCATGATTTATGAACTTTTCGTTCACACTCCGTGAACAAGTCGTTCACGATTCGTGAACTTTTCTCTCAAGCTCGCGTCTCTTCTCCTCAAACCTCTCCCTCAACTCGGCGTTTTCCTCCCTGAGCCTGTCCCTCTCGGCCGTCATCAGCTCCTTATCCCTCAGGGCCTTCTCGTAGAACCCCCTGAGCCTCTCAAGCTCCTCCTCCATCTCCCCGAGCTTTTCCTTCAGTTTCTCCGCCTTCTCTCGGAGGAACTCTTCGCGCTCGGCTTTGAGGGTCTCCTCTACCGTGGGAAGGTTCGCCCTGAGCAGTTCGCTTACATCCCGCCCCTTCAGGACCCTGAATCTCTCCTTTGGAATTACTATTCGTATCTCGCTCATCTCCTCTTCCTCTCCAGCTCGGTCTTCCTGTCGTAGCAGGTGATGTAGAAGGCCAGCAGTCCCTTCCACTTCCCGTAGGGCTCGATTACATCCCTCACGTCCCTCTCCCCCACTTCCTTCACGCTCTTACCGAAAATCTTCGATATTCCCCTCCTCAGCCCGAGGTCTCCCGCGGGATAGACGTTCTTCCTCAGGCCGTAGGCGAGGAACAGCTCCGCCGTCCACTTTCCAACTCCCCGGAACTTCGTGAGGTATTTTATCGCTTCATTAACGTCCCATTCCCGGAGTTCGAGGTTCAGCTCACCTCTAAGATAAAGCTCCGTGAGCGACTTTATGTAGCCGGCGCGGTAGCCGAGCTTCGCCTCCTTTAACCTCTCATCTCCAAGTCCCGCTATCTCTTCGGCAGTGGGGAAGGCGTAGAGGTCGTTTACACGCTTCCCCGCGAGTCTCACGAGGTTCGCTATAGTCCTCTGGGCGAAGTCAAAATTAACCTGCTGCTGCGCTATTACCTCCACGAGGGCCTGGTAGGAGCTTGGCGCGGCGGGAACCGTGAGGCCCTGGAACTCTTCGGCAAGGAAAGCGAAGGGGGAGTCACTTATCTCCGCGTAGAATGAGTCCAAGTCCGTATCGAGGCCGAGGATGAACGAGAGCTTCTCCTTTACGAACTTCCTCTCCGCGGACGATAGTCCCTCTGGCAGGATGAAGTCCCCTCCATCGTAGCCCCCCACTACCGCCTTTCCATCCGGAAGACGGAGTGCCTGGTAGAAAACCCCTCCCTCGAACTTCCACGTGCCGTTCCTTATCATCTCGTGCGAGGTCTTTCGGAGGTCCATCATTTCAACCACTCGTCGAGCGTTTTTGGTGCGTTCCGTATCTTTTTGAGCGTCGAGACGTAGAGCCTCTTTCCGTCCGATGAGCGGAGGATTTGGAGCTCGTTTCTCTCCTCCAGAAAGCGCATGATTTCCTTAACGTCCCCCTCTCTGACCCCGAAGGTGTCCTTAAGAGTTTTCCAGAAGGGCTCGTTGAGGGAGTGGCGGGAAACTTCCCTCACGACTTCCCAAGCGTACCTAACCCTCTCGTCGCCGCGGGCAAGCTTAAACCTCTTTATGGCCCCCTTCATACGCTTTAACTTCCGGCTTTGGCTCTTATTAATGTTTGGGACTCCTCCGAAAACCTTAATTAAGGTTAAAGCGATTATTATTTGTGGTGGTGATTGTGAAAAAGCTCCTTCTCGTCCTGGGGCTCATGCTCCTCCTTACGCCGGCGCTCGCACAGGCTAAAACCGTTTACGTGGCACAGGTCACGGGGACGATAACTCCCTACACCTATGACCAGTTTGACAGGTACATAAGCGAGGCGGAGCGGGCCGGGGCGGAGGCGATAGTGATAGAGCTCGACACCCCCGGTGGAAGAGGCGATGCCATGCAGGAGATTATCCAGAGGATAAACAGCGCTAAAGTCCCCGTGATAATATACGTTTATCCGCAGGGTGCCATAGCGGCCTCCGCGGGGACGTACATAGCCCTTGGGTCGCATCTCATAGCCATGGCGCCTGGGACGAGCATAGGTGCCGCCGAGCCCATACTCGGCTACTCTCAGAACGGGAGCATAATAAGAGCCCCCGAAAAGGTGCGGAACTTTTACATCGCTTACATGCGTTCCCTGGCCGAGTCTAGCGGTAGAAACGCCACCATCGCAGAGCGCTTCGTTACGGAGGACCTTAGCTTAACCCCCGAGGAGGCCGTGAAGTACGGCATGGCCGATGTGATAGCGTACGATGTTGAAGACCTGCTCAGCAAGGCGGATGGCATGACGACCAAGAGGCCCGTGAACGGGAAAAACGTTACCCTGAGCCTCAGGGGGGCGGAGATACGCTACCTGGAGCCGACTTTCAAGGACGAACTCATCTCATACATAACCGACCCAAATGTGAGCTACATCCTCCTCACGCTTGGAATATGGGCGCTCATTCTGGGCTTCCTCAGCCCCGGGTGGCACGTTCCTGAAACGGTGGGGGCCATAATGCTCGTGCTCGCAGTAATCGGCCTCGGTTACTTTGGCTACAGGAGTGCGGGGCTTCTGCTCATCCTCCTGGCGGTGGTCTTCTTCATCGCGGAGGCTTTGACCCCGACGTTCGGCCTCTTCACGGTCGCGGGCTTCATAACGTTTGTCCTTGGTAGCATACTGCTCTTCAGCGGGGGTGGTGGAGTGGACTATCTGGTAAGCAGATCTACCTACGAGCAGCTTAGGGTTATCATAGTTACCGTCGGCCTTCTCCTAGCGGTGTTCTTTGCCTTCGGAATGGCGGCGGTGATCAGGGCACACAGGGCGGAGGGCCCAGACGGGCAAGGAGGAGATGGTGAACCAGGTGGGTACTGTCGTCGAGCCTCTAACCCCCGAGGGCCTCATAAAGGTGCGCGGGGAGCTCTGGAAGGCGGAGAGCAAGTACGGCGACGATATAGGCGTGGGGGAGAAAGTCAGGGTTGTGAAGACCGAGGGGCTTAAGCTCATAGTTGTTCGCCTTAGGGATACCCGGGTTGAAGAAAAGGAGAAGGGTGGTGAATGAGATGGCGTTGTTGGGTTTCGGTGGAATTGCCGGGGCCATCGTTGTACTCTTTGTTTTGATATTTCTGGCCTCGGCGATTAAGATAGTGAAGGAGTACGAGAGGGCAGTGATATTCAGGCTTGGAAGGGTTGTGGGAGCCAGAGGGCCCGGACTGTTCTTCATAATTCCAATATTCGAAAAGGCCTACATCGTTGACCTCAGAACGCAGGTGCTCGATGTGCCTGTGCAGGAGACCATCACCAAGGACAACGTGCCGGTTAGGGTCAACGCGGTGGTCTACTTCCGCGTTATAGACCCAGTTAAGGCCGTTACGCAGGTCAAGAACTACATAATGGCAACCTCCCAGATATCGCAGACAACCCTGAGGAGCGTCATAGGACAGGCACACCTCGATGAGCTCCTCAGCGCAAGGGACAAGCTAAACATGGAGCTCCAGAAGATAATTGACGAGGCAACCGACCCCTGGGGTATAAAGGTCTCAACGGTGGAGATTAAGGACGTTGAGCTCCCGTCTGGAATGCAGAGGGCAATGGCGAGGCAGGCAGAGGCTGAGCGTGAGAGGAGGGCGAGGATTACCCTTGCCGAGGCCGAGAGGCAAGCCGCTGAAAAGCTCGCCGAGGCGGCGCGCATAATCTCCCAGGATCCAATGGCCCTCCAGCTCAGGACGCTTCAGACCATAAGCGACGTGGCCAACGACAAGAGCAACACCATAATCCTCCCGCTCCCCATGGAGATGCTGAAGCTCTTCAAGGGCTTCGCCGAACTCGCGGGCGAAGCGAAGAGGAAGCTGGAGAAGGAGGAGGGTGAGTGAGCTTTTTCCTATTTTTACATTTTCTGTGGATTCTTGGAAAGAATTAGAAATATGTTGTGTACTTACATCCAGCTTTTCTTTCGAGACTGTTCTTTTATGGCAGGAAATTTAATGCCACCCCTGCACAACCGTTAAATTAATATATTTCATTCGAACATCAGAAGCTGTGACTTATAAATACAACGATGTGCGAAAATATACACAGCAGTGTATCAGTGTGATCAGGGAAAGTGTTTTAACACATGAAGTACTAAAAACATCAGCTGAAGATGGAGGTGTGCCCCTTGGAAGGAAGGTCAATTGTTTTTGCATCCGGTAAGGGTGGTACGGGTAAAACCACAACCGTTGCCAACCTTGGCGTTGCTTTAGCGCAGTTTGGCAAGGAGGTCATTTTGATAGATGCCGATATCACCATGGCAAACCTGAGCCTCATACTCGGCATGGAGGACATCCCGGTGACGCTCCACGACGTCCTTGCGAGGGAGGCAGACATCAGGGACGCCATATACGAGGGGCCTGCGGGTGTTAAGGTTATTCCCGGTGGCCTCAGCCTCGAGAAGATAAAGAAGGCCAAGCCGGAGAGACTAAGGGATTTAATCAGGGAAATCGGCCAGATGGGTGATTTCATACTCATTGACGCCCCGGCGGGTCTTGAACTTACCTCCGTTACGGCCCTCCTCATTGGAAAGGAGCTCATAGTGGTCACCAACCCGGAAATCTCGGCAATCACCGACTCCCTTAAGACCAAGCTCGTCGCTGAGAAGCTCGGAACCCTCCCGCTTGGGGTTATCCTCAACAGGGTGACCAACGAGAAGACGGAGCTCACGAAGGATGAGATAGAGGCCATACTTGAGGTGCCGGTCCTTGGAATGGTCCCCGAGGACCCGGAGGTCAAGCGCGCTTCGGCCTACGGTGTTCCGCTCGTTATCAAGAACCCCACCAGCCCGGCGGCAATAGCCATCAAGCAGCTGGCCGCGAAGCTTGCGGGAATCAAGTACACCCCGCCCGAGCCGGAGAGCCCGATCAAGAGGGTCTTCAAAGCACTCTTCGGAGGGAAGAGGTGATGGCCGCGGGGACTGTAATCATTATGGTGCTTTTAATCCTGGTGGTGCTCAACATAATCCTCCTCTTGCTGTACCTCTCCGCCAGGAGGACGCCGTACTACGTGGTCTACGACGAGGAAACCAAGAGCGCACTCAAGAGACGTGTGCTCAACCTCAAGGAGGACCTTGAGTCAGAGCTCAACGAGTTCGACGTTACAGAATGGGAGAAGACCCTCGAGGAGTCCATAGAGGAGGAGATAAGGGACCTTTAATTTTCCATCCTCTTGTTACTAAACTTTTATAGAGCGTTAAACTTAAAAATCTCTTTTACCATAATGCTAACGGGGTGATCGGGGTATGAGGCTTAAGTTGGCGTATCCCGATTGCCTCGTTGAGGTGAACGGTGAGGAAGTGTACACCTTCTGTGGACGTCTCTTCAGGGCATCCCTCAGCGAGATCAGGGCCTACGTGGAGGGGAGGGACAGCATCCTTCCCGAGCCCATAAAACGAAAGGCCCGCGATATCGTGAGCGTGCTCGACCATCTTAATATGGGAAGGGGATACTACACGGCACCGCACGGCATACGGGCCGCGTAACTCCGTTCCCCTCTCAACGCCCTTTTCTCCAAAAGTTTTAAGTACCAGTTTTTAGTAGTAGCATAGTTAACGGAGTGTCAGAGAGGAGGTGGAAGTATGAAGCTTAAGGGGAAGATACTTGACGTTAGCCCCGGGAAGAGGCTCGTTTTTGTGAATCCGGAGGATGCCGAAAAGGCGAAAATACACCCGACCGACCTTGTCAAGCTCGAGATAGGTAAGAGGGTTCTCTACGGTGAGGCCGCGATAGACAGCATCAACGTCCAGCCCGGGGAGGTTGGCCTGAGCAGGGAGTTCTACGGGACAAACCTCTCGCAGGGCGAGCTCATTGAGGTACTCCCCGCGCCAACCCCCGAGAGCGTGCGCTACATCAAGAAGAAGATGCACGGCGAGAAGCTCAAGAAGGTGGAGATAGAGAGCATAATTAAGGACATCGTTGACAGAAAGCTCAGGGACGTTGAGATAAGCGCCTTCGTAACGGCACTTGAGATTCACGACCTGGATATGGATGAGACCGCCTCCCTAACCATGGCGATGGCGGAAACGGGTGATATGCTCGACATTGACAGGAAGCCCATCATGGACGTCCACAGCATTGGCGGCGTCCCGGGCAACAAGACCAACATGATAGTCGTCCCAATAGTTGCCGCCGCCGGGTTAACCATTCCCAAGACTAGCTCGAGGGCAATAACCAGTGCCGCCGGAACGGCGGACGTTATGGAAGTCCTCGCCAACGTCAGCTTCTCCCTCGACGAGATAAAGCGCATAGTGGAGAAGGTCGGGGGCTGCCTCGTGTGGGGAGGGGCCCTGAATTTAGCTCCCGCGGACGACCTCACGATCCACGTGGAGAGGGCCCTCAGCGTTGACCCCACGGGGCTGATGCTCGCGAGCATAATGTCCAAGAAGTACGCTATGGGGGCCCAGTACGTGCTCATTGACATCCCCACGGGCAAGGGTGTTAAGGTCGAGACCATGGAGGAGGCGAGGTTCCTTGCGAAGTCCTTCATAGAGCTCGGAAAGAGGCTCGGCCAGTACGTGGAGGTGGCGATAACCTACGGCGGTCAGCCGGTCGGCCACACTGTCGGCCCGGCCCTTGAGGCAAGGGAGCTCATGGAGACTCTCATAAGCGGCAAAGGTCCGGGTAGCCTCGTGGAGAAGGCCACCGGCTTAGCTGGAATCCTCCTCGAGATGGGCGGCGTTGCACCGGCCGGAATGGGCAAGAAGATGGCGCGCGAAATCCTCGAGAGCGGAAGGGCCTACGAGAAGATGAAGGAGATAATAGAGGCCCAGGGAGGAAACCCCGAGGTCAAACCCGAGGACATCCCCATAGGCGACAAGACCTACACCTTCCACGCCCCAGCGAGCGGCTACGTCACCGGAATCAACAACCGCGCCATAACTGCCATAGCGAGGCAGGCAGGGGCGCCGGAGGACAAGGGGGCCGGCCTGAGGCTCTACGTCAAGGTGGGCGAGAAGGTCAAGGAAGGCGATCCGCTCTTCACCATCCACGCGGAGAGCGAAGCGAGGCTTGATCAGGCCATAGTGCTCGCCAGGAGGATGGACCCCATAAGGATAGAGGGAATGGTGCTCCAGAGGGTCGGGAACATCTAAAGCATTTCCCTCACTTTTCTTATTACCTCTATCGGAAGCCCGACCACGTTGTAGTAGTCACCCCTGATTCCCTTCACGAAGAGGCCTCCCTTTCCCTGAATCCCGTAGGCGCCGGCCTTGTCCATTGGCTCCCCGGTGGAGACATACCACTCTATATCCTCATCGCTCAGCTCGTAGAACTCAACCTCCGTCTCGACGGCCCCTTTAACTTCCTTCCCGTCCTTCACTATGCAGTAGCCCGTTATGACCCTGTGAACCCTCGCGCTCAGAGAGCGGAGCATCTCCCTCGCTTCGTCCGCATCCCCGGGCTTTCCGAGTATCCTCCCCTCGAGCACCACCACCGTGTCGGCCCCTATGACCACTCCCCCGGTTTTTCTGTAGACTTCCCACGCCTTTCTCCTTGCCACCTCAACGACGTGCTCCCTTGGGGGAAGCTCGCTGCTCTCGTCGGCGTTGCTTGGAACCACCTCAAACTCCTCGAAAAACCTGCCGAGTATCTCCCGTCTCCTCGGGCTCTTCGAGGCCAGCACTATCATTCTACCACCCTCCACGGTGTTGACGGAAAACTTTAAATATGCTTTCGGCCTTTGCCCCATTGGAGCTTGAGCTCCAGATGAACGATGAAAGAAATGGAGGGATGGTAGATGGCTAAGCCAAGCTACGTCAAGTTTGAGGTTCCAGCTGAGCTCGCTAACAAGGCTCTCGAGGCCGTCGAGCTTGCTCGCGACACCGGTAGGATAAGGAAGGGTACCAACGAGACGACCAAGGCTATTGAAAGGGGCATCGCCAAGCTCGTGGTCATCGCCGAGGACGTTGACCCTGAGGAGATTGTTGCTCACCTTCCGCCCCTGTGTGAGGAGAAGGAGATACCCTACATCTACGTGCCGAGCAAGAAGGAGCTCGGTGCTGCCGCTGGTCTCGAGGTCTCATCCGCAAGCGTTGCCATAGTTGAGCCCGGCAAGGGTAGGGAGCTTGTCGAGGATATCGCCGCGAAGGTTAAGGAGCTCGCCAAGTGAGCTCCTTCCCCTCACTATCATGTTGAGGGCGAGATTCAATTTATGAGAGGTGTGAGAAATGGCAGACGATGGATTCCCGTCCGAGGTTATCGAAATCATCGGCAGGGCCGGTGTTACGGGTGGCGTCACCCAAGTGAAGGTCAGGGTTCTCGAAGGCCCTGACAAGGGAAGGGTCATAAGGAGAAACATCAAGGGCCCCGTTCGCGTCGGGGACATAGTGATACTCAGGGAGACAGAGAGGGAAGCAAGGGAGATTAGGAGGAGATGAAAATGGCGAGGTGGAACGTCTGCTCCTACTGCGGAAAGGAGTTCGAGCCGGGAACTGGCAAGATGTACGTCAGGAACGACGGCAGGGTGTTCTTCTTCTGCTCCAGCAAGTGCGAGAAGTACTTCCTCATGGGCAGGAACCCCAGGAAGCTCAAGTGGACGAAGGCTTTCCTCGAGGCCCGCCAGCAGAGGGCCAAGAGGAAGTGACTCCCTTTTCATTAATTTTGTTTTGGGATTCAATAAATGCCTATTCTAGTGTCTCTCTGGGTATGTTATCTGCCTCAGAGGTTAAAGATAATGCTTTAAAAATTTATAATGTTTTGCGTGAACATGTTATCCGGTGGGAGCAATGTTTGAAGAGATTATAAAGAGGCTTTTAGAGCTACATGCTCCAGCAACCCGTAAGCTTAAAATCCCATTGGCGGGCACTAAAGCATTTGATGCAATTTTAGACTCTGAAAAAATTTTGGAAGGGAATGTGGTTGATCTCGCGGTGAGTGAGTTTGCTAAATATTCTAGAGGAGACCACCAATTGGTTTCCAAGTTTAGAGAAATCCTACTTAGGGAACTCTCTGGATTGAGGGACCGGAGGTTAATTAAGAAAAAAGTCAGAGCTCTCAGAGAAATATGGGAGGCGGAGGCTAGGACACTGGCCGTTCAGAACAGGAGAAATAAATGGTTGTCAATTCGAGTCACAGAGGGGGAGTATGAGTTAGTTGTTAAACAAGCCCAACAGGAGGGGCTAGATTTATCGAACTATATCCGAAAAAAACTGGGATTGGAGTACAAGCCGTGAATATTATGTTGCACCAAAAATTTTATAATCATGTTGCACATAATTTTGTCGAATGCCTTATTAAGGTATCCCACAAAGACTTCATAGGAGGATATAATTATGGCAGAACCTATCCTAAAATGGGCTGGGGGAAAACGGCAGATATTACACGAAATTGTCACTTTAATGCCTAAAGACTTCAGAAATAGAACATTCCATGAACCCTTTTTTGGTGGAGGTGCCGTAACTTTCTGGATGGAACCAGAGAGAGGGACTATAAATGACATAAACCCCAAGCTGATGAATTTCTATGTTGTAGTCAGAGACCACGTTGATGAGCTTATTGAGGATGCGAAGAAACATAAAAACGAGAAGGAGTACTTCTACAAGGCCCGTTCCGAGTTCAATGAGATAGTCAGAAGCGGGTTTGAGATACCAAATATCCGGCTTGCTAGCCTCCTTTTGTACCTCAATAAAACTGCATTTAACGGATTATATCGCGAAAATAGAAAAGGCGAGTTTAACGTCCCCTTTGGAAGATATAAAAATCCAAAAATAGTTGACGAAGAGCGCCTTAGAAAAGCCAGCGAAGTTCTCAAAAAGCTGGAGATCCACAATGAGGATTTTACATATATACTAAAAGTTGCTGAACCCGGTGATCTGGTCTATTTCGATCCGCCCTATCACCCCGTTTCCGAGACTGCCAGTTTTACTAGCTACTCCAAGGAGGATTTCAGTAGGGGAGATCAAGAGCGCCTCCGTGATGTTTGCCTTAAGCTTCACGAAAAGGGGGTTTACTTTATTTTGAGCAATTCGTATGTAGAACCAATTCGCGAATTGTACGAGGGGATTGATGGGATCGAGGTGTTCAAAATCTACGCAAAGAGGGCTATAAACTCAAAAGCCGACCGCAGAGGGGCGGTTCCGGAGATGCTGGTTACTAATGTCCCCAAAGAACTTCGAGTAGGGAGGAATAAAGTACGGTTGCTAGTATATAATGGGAAAAACAAAGCTTCTGGCAACATTAAGTCAATACTCAATTTTGTGCCCGTTGCGGAACGATCGATTTAAAACATTCTCTCTGTTTTTCTAAATTGGTGAAGCCTGTGGAGTTAGGGGACATCTTCAAAATAGTTGAGAAGTTGGAACCAGCAGAGATCAAAGAAACTCAAAAAACAAGGAAAGTGGCCAAAGAAGGTGGAAGAACAGTTCTATACCACGGGTCCAATGGTACTGAGGTCATTATTGTTAGAACAGATAAATTATGCCCCGGAGACTTTAAGGTAGTCTTGAAACCAAAAAACCAGAAGGAGTTCGCCCCAACTCATGTTCGGCTGTTCTTTGACCTTTATCTAAAGCGGATCAGCAACGAAGAGTTGGCAAAGAAGGTATTCCTTGCATTCGAAAGAATAAACAATGGCGAAGACATTAGCAAAGTCGTTAGCTCTTTGAGCGGTTTAGCATTTGAAATGGAGCTGGATCCAGCAGATGTAACCGTGTTTTATGGATCATTATTAATGGCGGAGCAAGATTGGAACTACGGACCACGGGGTTGTAGAGAAAGCAAACTTGATCCTCCTAGGGAATTCTTGATGCGATTTATCCGCTGGCTTGCTCAGTGTGAGTATGGTGATATAGACAGAATAATAACGACGGCAGTCCGAAACAGACCGGCACCAGCAAAGTACGGAAAGTCTATGTTCGAGATCTGGAAGGACTAAACTTTCATACTCTCTTTGAATCTTTTTACGTTTTCCTCACTGCTGGGTTTCCTAAACACAAACAAGTGCTCATGTGCTATCAAGTAGAAGTCCCTTTTCCGAGTCTTCCATGGTTCGGTACCTCTCATGTGGTGCTGAACTTTGATTATGTCCTCCTTTACTATGAACCCTGCTTCTAAGAACGCTTTCATAACTCTGAATGCTATTGGAACATAGTGTCTGTGTCTCCTAGTGTCCCCCATTAAAATTGCAGCATATTTTCCAGGTTTAAGTACCCTGTAAAACTCCTCGGCAACTTTTTTCATCTCTTGGATGAACTCATCTATAGACCTCACCTTAGATAAATCCCCTTCCACGGAAGACCGAGCCTTTTTTGTGTATCCAATAATGTTTGCATAAGGGGGGTGAGTTGCTATCAGGTCTATACTTTCATCTTCAATTTTATCCAAATTCCGTGCGTCTCCTTGGTAGAGGCGTATTTCTGGCTCAACCCATGTTATCTCTTCCTTTAATCCCAAATAAGGACCCAAAGTGGATGCTTTGTCAGAAAAGGGGTTATACTCAAAGTTTAACCGATCCCATGCCACCATAAGCGCTTCGTAGTTTATGTCCACACCTATTCCATGTCTTCCAAGTAGCTTGCATTCGATCAAGGTTGTCCCGCTTCCAAGGAATGCGTCTAGAACAACATCTCCGGGTTTTGTGTATTGAAGGATCAAGTTCCTAGGAACCTGAGGTGCCCAGTTGCCTCGATATTTTGCATTTGCATAGTGTGTGGCCCATTTCCCCCTCTCGGGGAAGCTCCATACTGTTGTTGTTTCTAATTTGAAGTTCTGAGGATGGAATGTTCTAATGGGAAGGGGTTTGCCGATTTCAATCTTTTGGTCTTCGATAACGACGTGATCATGCTTTTTTATGAATTTTAGGTATTCTTCAAACAAAACCTCTCTCATTAAAGATCTCCCCCTGACTATAGTTTTCTTAACGATTCTTCTTACTAATAACTTTAACTTTCTTCCCGAACCCCTTAAAAACCCTGGCAATAATATCCAGCGGGTGAACCCTATGGCATGGAAGGAGAAGCTCGGATTGGTGCACATCTACACGGGCAACGGGAAGGGAAAGACCACCGCCGCTTTCGGCCTCGCTGTGAGGATGCTCGGCTCGGGCGGGAGGGTGATGATAATCCAGTTCATGAAGTCGCCCAGGGTCTACGGCGAGCAGATACAGATAGAGAAGTGTGGAGCCCTAATAGAATCCCTTGGTCTTCCGAAGTTCGTCCATGGGAAACCAGAACCGGATGACATTGAGGCCGCCCGAAAGGCGCTCCGGAGGGCCAAAGAAGTCGTCTCAAGCGGCGAGTGGGATCTGGTTATCCTCGACGAAATCTGCGTCGCCCTCGGCTTCGGGATGCTTGACGTTGGGGAGGTTAAGGAGCTCATAGAGGCCAAAGCCCCCCATACGGAGCTGGTTTTAACGGGTCGCTACTGTCCGGAGGAGCTTTTTGAGGTCGCCGACTACGTGACTGAGATGCGCGAGGTGAAGCACCCCTACCAGAAGGGCATCATGGCCAGGAGGGGCGTGGAGTATTAGGGCAAACCTTTTTTACATCCTTTCCCTATTCCCGCAGGTGTTGCCGATGGCCGAGAGGAAGATAGAAAGAACACTCGTTATACTTAAGCCCGATGCCGTCGTTAGGGGCCTCATGGGCGAAATCATCAGCCGTTTCGAGAAGAGGGGCCTCAAAATCATCGGGATGAAGATGATATGGATTGATAGGGAGCTCGCCGAGAAACACTACGAGGAGCACAGGGGAAAGCCCTTCTTCGAGCCGCTGGTTGATTACATCACCAAGGCCCCGAGCGTCGTCATGGTCGTTGAGGGGAGATACGCCATAAGCGTCGTCAGGAAGATGGCTGGAGCCACAGACCCGAAGGACGCCGAACCGGGAAGCATAAGGGGCGACTACGGCCTCGATATAGGCGACTCGATCTACAACATAGTCCACGCCTCCGACAGCCCGGAGAGCGCGGAGAGAGAGATAAACCTCTACTTCAAGCCGGAAGAGCTCTTCGAGTACTGCAAGGCCGCCGACTGGTTCTACCACACCCACGCAAAGGGAAAGAAGGAGTACCTCGACAGCATGGACTGCCTTAAGCGCTAAACGTGAATCTCCAGCTTATCCCTTTTGTTCTTCCTTAGGAACTCCCTGAACTCCCTCTCCACCTCCCCGCATCCCGGTCTCCTTATTGTGAGCGCCATCGCCGAGAGGATGGTTGAGAGGAACGCGAGGATGCCTCCTAGGGCTATGGTGGGTACGCCCGTTGGTGCGAGGGCAGTGGTGAGGGGAAACAGTCCAATAAGCGTTGCAAGCGCTCTCCTTCCTTTTCCCGGTGGCTTTGAGTTCTTCAGGCACTCCATGAGCTCTCCCAGCCTGGGAAAGTTCTTCCTCGTGAAACCGCCAACGAGGATAACCTCCCCCACCCGCGCCACCATCCTGCTTTCATCATCCGTCAGGCACTCACCGTCCCAGTTTAACCCCTCGAAGGGCCTTGCCTTGAGGTTCCTGAAGGGGTTTTTGAGCGAGAGCGCCAGCTCCAGGAGTCACGAGTAGCCCCGGAATCAACAGAAGGGGTGAGAACTGCACCGCGAGGGCGAGGGCAAACGCCTGTGTTGGCAGGAGCACGATGCCGCTCTGGACGAACTCGTCTATCGTCAGGCCCTTTCGCGAACGGAGCTCCACGTAGGCAATCGCTATGAGGAACGCCGCGAAGAGCTCAAGGCCAAAGAAGAAGCTCGGTGAGAAGACCTCTACGCTGATCGCGTAGCCCTTCTCCTCAAGCTCCACCGCCCATGTGTTTGTTAGGGAATAAGTGACTGTGGGGATTATGAGTAAAGCCGATTGCAGTTCCACCACCTTCCCCTTCCACCTCCCGAGGGCGAGAGCGGAGGCGATTCCAATAACCGTCCCGAGTGCAAATTCTATCATGCCACCACCGATGAAAATTACCATGATGCTTTTTAATCCTTGCGCGGAACCCTTAAAAGCCCATCCTGAGAGGGTGTTCCAGCTTGAGAAAATGTAAGAGGGTGATGCTCATGAAGAGGATTCGTCAGCCAATCATAGCGGTTCTCGGCCACGTTGATCACGGCAAAACCACTTTGCTTGACAGGATAAGGCACACGAACGTGGCCGGAAAGGAAGCGGGAGGAATAACCCAGCACATAGGCGCCACCGAGGTGCCCATAGAGGTCGTGAGGGAGATAGCGGGCCCCCTTCTCAGCCTGTGGAAGGGTGAGATTAAGCTTCCGGGTCTGCTCTTCATCGATACTCCGGGTCATGAGGCCTTCACAAGTCTTCGTGCGAGGGGAGGAAGTCTTGCCGACCTGGCGATACTCATCATAGACATAAACGAGGGCTTCCAGCCCCAGACCCTTGAGAGCATAGAGATACTCAAGAAGTACAGGACGCCCTTCATAGTGGCTGCCAACAAGATAGACCGCATAAAGGGATGGAAGGTGGTGGAGAACGAGCCCTTCCTCGTTAACTTCAAGAAGCAGGACCAGAGGGCGCAGGGCGAGCTTGAAACGAAGCTCTGGGAGGTCATAGGCAAGTTCTACGAGCTCGGCTTCCAGGCCAACCGCTTCGATCGCGTCAAGGACTTCACGAAGGAGCTCGCTATAGTGCCCATCTCGGCCAAGCACGGCATAGGCGTGGCGGAACTCCTCGTCCTCATAGCCGGTCTCTCCCAGAAGTACCTGGAGGAGAAGCTCAAGATAGAGGTGGAAGGACCCGCCAGGGGGACGATCCTCGAGGTGAGGGAGGAGCTCGGTCTCGGCACAACCATAGACGTCATAGTCTACGACGGAACGCTCAGGAAGGACGACACCATAGTCGTTGGCGGCAAGGACAGGGCCATAGTGACCAAAATCCGCGCCCTCCTCAAGCCCAAGCCCCTGGATGAAATAAGGGATCCCCGCTTCCGCTTCGACCAGGTGGACGAGGTTAGCGCCGCCGCGGGTATAAAGATAGCCGCTCCGGGGCTTGACGAGGCCCTCGCCGGCTCCCCAGTTCTCGCCGCCAACACGCCCGAGGAGATTGAGAGGGCCAAGGAGGAGATACTGAGCCAGATCGAGCGCATAAAGATAGAGAGCGGTGAAATCGGTGTCATAGTCAAGGCTGACACACTTGGTTCTCTTGAGGCCCTCAGTAAGGAGCTCCAGGAGAAGGACATCCCCATAAGGAAGGCCGACGTTGGGGACATAACCAAGATGGACGTCATGGAGGCGCTGAGTATAAGGGATGAGGACGAGTACCTCGGCGTCATATTCGGCTTCAACGTCAAGGTGCTCGAGGAAGCGGGGGAGATAGCCAAGACCAAGGGGATTCCGATATTCTCGGGCAACATCATCTACAAGCTCATAGAGGACTACGAGGCCTGGCGGAAGGAGAAGGAAGAGGCCAAGAAGAGGGAGATCCTCGCCCAGACTCGCTTCCCCGGAGTCATAAGGCTCTATCCAGATGAGCGCTACGTCTTCAGGAGGCGCAACCCCGCGATAGTCGGTATAGAGGTCATCGAGGGCAGGATAAGGCCGGGCTATCCGCTCATGAAGCAGAACGGTGAAAAGATAGGCGTCATAAAGTCCATCAAGAACAAGGACGACTTCATCAACGAGGCAAAGAAGGGGGACGCCGTCGCGGTGGCCATAGAGGGGCCGACTGTTGGAAGGCACATACACCCCGGGGAGACCCTCTACGTTGACCTCAGCAGGGACGACGCGATAAGGCTCGTGAAGGAGCTCAAGAACGAGCTTGACGAGACGGACATAAGGGCCCTCAGGGAGATAGCGAGGGTCAAAAAGGTCAAGGACCCGTTCTGGGCCTCCCTCGGCTGACGGGTGGTCCC